>CAMLGP010000698.1 GCA_946479535.1 uncultured Bacteroidota bacterium | reverse complement strand
GTGAAAAAGCAAAATATCTTCTCTATAATGATGAAGTGCTGAAGGTCTTTAAAGCGCGTGCTGCAGCACATGCGAAAAAATTTGATATCCAGCACATCGTTCCCCGCTATGAAGAATTGTATGAACGATTTTTAGTCTCCGAAAAAGTTTAAACGTTTAAGTTTTCCTTCTCCCAATCTTATCCGTGTTTTACACGGCTATTTCCATTTGGTCTTCTTATAACTCAATGCTTTGACAGCCACTTCGTGGGGTTATCATTGTTCTTCCCCGCCATTAAAATGAAGATGAGTTCTCCGCCTGCAGTTTCGTAGGCTTGGCCAACAGCGCCTATTACCTGGCCCGTTTTAACGGTAGCACCTTTGGTTACACTCACTGAAGCAAGATTGCTGTAAACTGTATAATATTTTCCGTGGTTGATAAATACGGTTGTGATCTCTCCCCTGTTATCTACTCCTGACACAACACCATCAAATACTGCCTTTACAGGCTCCCCTTCATCTGCAGTAGCAATTGTAAGACCTGGACTATCTCCTACCAATGTTGTTCCTTCAATCTTATACGCACCGAAAGGAATACTTACCACTCCATCAACCGGCCAGGGTAAATTACCTCTGTTGTTTTCAAACTTGAGTCCGTATATTTTATTCAGCTCCTCCACTTTCATTCCCGGAGCCGTCATTGTACCTTCATCTTTGCTCACAACATCAAGGATTGATTTTTCCAACGCCGCATCTCTTTTCTTCTTGGCTTCAATCTCTCTCTTCAGATCTTTTTCATTTGCCTTAAGATTGGCAATGATCAAATTCATTTCCTTCTTCTCATCAGACAATTCAAACTGCCTCTTTGAACGATCCTGCATTGCCTTATTACGCTGCTGCCTCTTCCCGGTTTTTTGCGTCTGGCGAATATTGACCAGCAATTTGGTTTGCCTGATAGTAGACATCTGCTTTTCCCGATACGCCCGATAACTTTTCAGGTAGGATAATTTGGTGAATACTTCCGGTAATGCCGTAGCAGCAAATATAAAATTCACCATACCAAAGCTGCTGCGCAGATCAGTATTGATAGCTGTTCTTGCATAAGCTGATTTCAATGTATCCAGTTGTTTAAGCAAACGGGAGATCTCCACATCACTGCGATTGATATCATCATCAAGAAGATGCAGTTCCTTACCCAGCCCGGCAACATATCTTTCCTGCAGATCCATTTTCCGCTTCATGATGTTCAACTGGCTGAGGGATTGACGGGTTTGGTCCTTCAACTTTTTATGAATGTCCTGGATCTGCTTTAATTCATTCTGGATCTCTTTTCTTTCCTGCTGAAGTTCCGCCTTTGTAACAGTTACTGAAGCTGTGGTTGCTTCCGGCGCTTTTGCGACTGGCTGTGCAGTTAGTACTCCGCCGGCGGCGAGGAAAAGGACAAGGGATAAAAAGATAGTTTTCATTCAGATTTGGTAAAAATGACAGGCCGAAACCTAATACTAATCGTTAGTCTTAACGGATTTAAGATGCTTTAAGTATCCTGAACGTATGCAATAAGTGAAATTTTAAGAACCCCTTTACAATAAGATATGGTCAAATTTTAAGACGCTTCAATTACCTTAAATTTTGCCGTCATCTAGTGCCTGTTCAACCAGGGTGCCGGGTTCACATTATTCGCTTCTATCAGCAACATAAAGTCTACCTGGCCACCCACATTATCATCCGCTTCACCAGCGCGGCCAATAACCTGGCCTCTTGAAACAGTGGCCCCTTTTGACACGCTCACACTTGATAAATTACTATAAGATGTAAAATATTTTCCATGACGGAGCACTATCGCTGCCCCGTCACCATAATTATGTACAGCTGATACCACCCCATCAAACACCGCTTTCACAGGTGATCCTTTTTCTGTACCGATGGTCAAACCAGGATTATCTCCCCTCAGTTTGGTTCCTTCAATTACATAGGTTCCAAAAGGCACCTTTACATAGCCTTTATCTACCGGCCACGGAAGTTTGCCCCTTGCTCCCGAAAAATCAGTTCCCAATGCCACATCCTTTGCATTCAATTCCAGGTAACTCTCTGGCCTTTCTGCCGGCCTGGTAGCCGGAGTGGAAGGACGTGTAGTGGGACTGGCGGCGGCAGTTGTATTTTTTTCTTTTTCTGCTTCCGTTTTTTTAGCGGCTTCAATACGTGCGATCTCTGCTTTCCTGGCAGCTTCTATTTCTCTGCGAATAATAGCTGCAATAGCATTCTGAAGGTCTTTATCCCTTTTCTATTTTGTAGCAATTTCTTTCTGAAGATCTTTTTCCTGTGATTTCAGTTTGGAAACCACATCGTCTTTTTCCCTGCGCTGAGCAACCAGTTCATTTCGTTCATTGGTCTGGTCCTTCAGTGCTTCATTCTTTTCCTGCTTTCGCTGCTGCTGCTGTTCCTGACGGTGCGCAATCAATTCCTGCATTTCATTAATGCTTGCCACCTGCTTTTCCCGATAAGAGCGATAGCTCTTCAGGTATT
>CAMLGP010000697.1 GCA_946479535.1 uncultured Bacteroidota bacterium | reverse complement strand
TTCTTTCCGGTATTATTAATATGGTAAAGGAAGCACAAGGTGAAAAACCACCGGTGCAGCAGATGGCAGACAGGATCAGTGCCATATTTGTTCCGATAGTTATCGGGATAGCAGCCTTAACCCTCATTGTTAACTGGATCATACTGGGAGACTTTCAACCGGCATTGATGAGAAGTATTGCGGTAATGGTGATTGCCTGTCCCTGTGCCATGGGGCTTGCCACACCTGCAGCCATTGCAGTAGGTTTGGGAAGAGGTGCCAGAAAAGGAATTTTGTTCCGGAATGCCACCAGTCTTGAATTGTTTAAGGATATCAAACAGGTGGTATTTGATAAAACCGGCACACTCACTACTGGTAATTTCAATCTGAAGGATTACAAAATAACCGGGCAATTATCGGAAGAAGAATTCAAACATATCGTTTACTCACTCGAAAAATATTCCAATCACCCCATTGCCAGGAGCATCAGCAAGGCCTGGAAGACAACTGGTGAAATGGGTTGGAAGGAAACGGAAGAGATCAAAGGACTGGGTATACGTGCCGTAGACAGAGAAGGCAATACCTACCAGGCAGGTTCTTATCGCATGGCTGAAAAGCTCACCACAGATGATTCGCATAATGTATATATAATAAAGAACAATACCCTGCTTGGCTGGATTGATGTGAAGGATGAATTGAGACCTGAATCAAAGTCCGTTGTTCAATACCTGCAGGCAAGAGGAATAAAAACGATTTTGCTCAGTGGTGATCGCAAGGCCAAGACAGAACAACTCGGTTCAGAGTTAGGAATCAATGAAGTTATTGCTGAGCAGACCCCCGAGCAAAAACTGGAAAAGATAGCAGAGCTCACAAAAGCCAATCCCACCGCAATGGTTGGTGATGGTATCAATGATGCGCCTGCATTGGCAAAAGCAACTGTAGGTATTTCCATGAGTGATGCTTCTCATATCGCCATACAATCTGCACAGGTGGTATTGATGAATAATGGATTGAAGAACCTGCCCACGGCATTGGGCCTGGGCCGACATACCTATATTACTATTAAAGAAAACCTTTTCTGGGCCTTCGCTTATAATATAGTAGCTATTCCCGTTGCTGCATTCGGATTCCTCACTCCCACATTTGGAGCATTGGTGATGGCATTGAGTGATGTTGTGCTGGCCATCAACTCCGCACGTTTGTTTATTAAGAAAGTAGCCTGAGCTACGTGAATAACCATTCAGGCAAAACTTCCGTTAATTTCTTAGCTTCGGCGCAGTGATCAAAGACATTCACAAACTCGTCAAGGAGTACTGGGGATTTGATAATTTTCGTCCGCTACAGCAGGAGATCATTCAATCTATCCTTGATGGGAATGACACCCTTGCCCTGATGCCTACGGGCGGTGGCAAATCACTTTGCTACCAGGTTCCTGGTCTCGCCAAAGAAGGACTATGCCTGGTGATCTCTCCACTGATCGCATTGATGAAGGACCAGGTTGAGCACCTTCGCAAAAAGAATATTACCGCCTATTCCATTTATTCAGGAATGAGTTATAAAGAACTCGTTCGCACGCTTAAGGTTGTTACAGAAAGCAATTGCAAATTCTTATTTGTATCCCCGGAACGGTTAGAGACTGCTTTATTCAAAGAATACCTGCCGGGAATGGGCGTGAACCTGATCGCCGTGGATGAAGCACATTGTATTAGCCAGTGGGGATATGATTTTCGTCCTGCCTACTTACGCATTGCTGCACTGAGAGAAGAATTACCGAATGTACCAGTGCTGGCATTGACGGCATCAGCTACTGAAGATGTACAAAAGGATATTTGCGATAAACTGAATTTTTCGACTACTGGTCATCCTTCTGCAGACTCGAGTGCTGCTTCGGGGACCGCAAGTGCGCCGAAGTTAGCCGCAAGTGCGCCGAAGGAGCATTGGAAAGTATTCCGTCAATCCTTTGAACGTCCCAATCTTTCCTACAGCACCTTCAAGGTTGAATCCCGGATCAACAAGATCATGGAGATCATCCAAAAAGTACCTGGCAGTGGTATCATCTATTGCAAGAGCCGCAAGCGTACGCGGGAGATCAGTGACCTGTTGCGAATGCAGGGTGTGCAGGCAGATTACTATCATGCCGGGTTGACAAATGAAGAACGGAACAGGAAGCAGGAAGACTGGATCAGGAATCGTATCCGCATTATTGTATGCACCAATGCATTCGGTATGGGAATTGATAAACCGGATGTGCGCATTGTTGTTCATGCGGATGTGCCAGATTGCCTGGAGAATTATTACCAGGAGGCTGGCAGAGCAGGAAGGGATGGTAAAACTTCCTATGCTGTTCTATTATATAATAACGAGGACCTTGATCAACTGGAAGAAATGCTGAACCAGCGTTTCCCTACACTGGAAGATATCCGGTTGGTGTACCAGGCAGTAGCCAATTATCTGCAGATACCGGTGGGTGAAGCACCCGGACAATATTATGATTTTGATATAACCGATTTCCTGAAAAAATTCAAACTCAACAGT
>CAMLGP010000696.1 GCA_946479535.1 uncultured Bacteroidota bacterium | reverse complement strand
ATAGCCTTTCTGTTGATACAGATGAAGGTGACATTGCAACAGCAAATGCATCTGGATACCTGTTCTCAGGTCAGGTAAGAAAGATTATTGACATGAACGTTAAAGCCGGAAAGACGGTAACAGTTGATAACATCAGAGTAAAAGGACCGGACGGCAGAACTACTGCTGCACCTTCATTGGTCTTCTATATTAAATAACCAGGATTATGAAACGCAATTTAGTTAAGTTCGGAATGATGATTTTGTGCACTGCTTTATTAGCAGGTGGCGCGGAAGCACAGCGTACCTCCAAAAAAAGAGGCGCTCCAGCAGCAACAGATCCGAATCAGCAAACGCAACAAGTGAACAATAACCAGCCTTCCGGATATAATCCTTATGGAGGAATCCCTATCCGGGTTGACTCATCTGGTATGGAAGACACTGCAATCCACAAGTCATTACGCAATGACAATGCGTTTGACAAGGGAAGTTTGACAGCACGTTCTCCACTACCTTATGAATATCTCCGCTGGGATGATGCCCTTTTTGCTGAAAAGGTTTGGAGAGAACTGGACCTCCGTGAAAAAATGAATCAGACATTCCGCTATGAAGCTAATGATGATAATGGAAGCCAGCTTTTCATCAATATGTTACTGAAAGCCGTAATGAAAGGTGAAGTAACAGCATTCGAAGATGACAGGTTCTCTATCCCCAAAACAGTATCTGATATCCAGCAGCTGACTACGGGTAGAGCTGATACGGTTCCTGTTTATGATCCAATTGACGTAAACAAGATCAAGGAATACGTTGTAACCAGAGCCACCTTCGATGCAAAAAGCGTTGTTAAATTGCGTATCAAAGAAGAATGGGTATTTGACCGTGAGGCCAGCCGCCTTTTCTGTAGAATACTTGGAATCGCTCCTCTTAAAACAGAATATCTGCCCAACGGACAGGAAAGAGGTAACTCTGTAATGTTCTGGGTATATTATCCTGACCTGCGCCCCATGCTTGCAAAGGCTGAGGTATACAACCCAAAAAATATGGGTCAAAGCAGGCTTACCTGGGAGGAATTATTTGAAAGCCGCATGTTCAGCAGCTATATCGTGAAATCTACAATTGAGAACTCTGGTAACAAAAATATCAGAGTATATATTAAAGATCCGATACTGGCCCTTCTTGAAGGTGAAAACATTAAAGAGAAGATCTTCAACTATGAACAGGACCTTTGGTCTTATTAAACAAGGCTAATATCCTGCTAACAGTTGATAGCCGACTAAATATTTTTAATATGAAAAAGCCCCGCATAAAGTGGGGCTTTTTCGTGCTTATTACATTCATTGTTAATAAGTTAAAAAATATTTCAAAAAAGCTATGAGTCTTATAGGAATATAAGATAATTGTTGTATTTTCGTCTCGGTTTTTCATAGGATATTGGATTTTAAAAACGGGGCTGGATTTCTATCCTGGCCCCATTTTTTTTTGCATATCCTCTTCATTAATTTCCTTTCATTACGTTCAATTACCTTCCTCCTTTTGGCGGAAATAATCAGTTAGTATTTTGGCTCTTGCAGCACCCACTAATTCCTGAAGCTCCTCCTGCGTTTTAGCGCGAATATTTTTTACTGATTTAAACGATTTTAGGAGCGAATTGGCGGTGGCTTTTCCAATGCCGGGAATATCCTCCAATTCATTTTTAAAGGTTCCTGCGCTTCTTTTTTTGCGGTGAAACGTAATACCAAACCTGTGCACTTCATTTCTTATTTGTCTTATCAATTTCAGACTTTCTGATCTGTAATCCAGCTTCAGGGACTCCGTATCACCCGGGAAGAAAATCTCCTCTTCATTTTTAGCCAATCCAACTACCGTTGTTCTTCCGCTGAGATTCAATTCATTAATAGCTTCCAGTGCGGCACCTAACTGGCCCTTGCCGCCATCAATAATAATGAGCTCAGGAAGATGCCGGTTTTCCTCTGCCAGTCTCTTATACCTCCTGTATACCGTTTCCTTCATGGAAGCAAAATCATTGATGCCTTCCACTGTTTTTATATTGAAATGACGATAATCCTTTTTGCTTGGCTCTCCATTGAGATAACAGACCATTGCAGATACCGGGTAACTCCCCTGGAAATTGGAGTTATCAAAACATTCAATGTGCAATGGCAGATCCGGCAACTGCAGATCACGCTGCAACTCTTCCAGCACTTTGATCTTATCCTTGTTTTTTGAAAGTTTGAGCCGTTCCCTGTTCTTTATGTCTTCAATAAAATAACCTGCATTTTTTTCTGATAGTTCAAGTAACCGTTTTCTATCACCTCCTTTTGGAACTGATATAGTGATTCCTTCTTCAGGATATTCTATTGCAAACGGAAGAACAATTTCCCTGGCATCACTGGCAAAATTGTCTCTTAACTGGGCCACCGAGAAGCTCAGGATTTCTTCCTCCGTTTCATCAAGATGAGTCTCTACTTTAGTGGTCTGCGTTTGCACAATGGTGCCACTTCTCACCATCAGGTAATTCACAAAGGCTATATCCTTATC
>CAMLGP010000695.1 GCA_946479535.1 uncultured Bacteroidota bacterium | reverse complement strand
GCCATTAGTTCCAGGCATTTACCTATTGCGCCAGAGGGCCTGAATTATTTGTGTACTTCGTACATTAACCCTATCTTTCAACAACATTCAGCCAAACCATTGCTATGTCATCTGCCTACACGGGTATAAAGCCAAAGCTTTCCCTTTCCCAGATCATCAACATGAGTGTTGGATTCTTTGGTATCCAGTTTGGCTGGGATCTTCAGCGGGCTAATATGGGAAGGATATATGAAAACCTGGGTGCTAATCCTGATCAGGTTCCCATTCTATTTTTGGCAGCTCCCTTAACTGGCCTGCTGGTTCAGCCGATTATTGGCTATCTGAGTGACAGGACCTGGCATCCGCGATGGGGCAGGAGGAGACCTTATTTTATGATCGGCGCCATACTCAGCTCCATAGCGCTTGTATTGATGCCGTATAGCAGTGCTTTATGGATGGCAGCCGGATTGTTGTGGATATTGGATACCTGTGGTAATATTGCCATGGAGCCGTTCAGGGCTTTTGTAACAGACAAATTGCCGGATTCACAGGTTAATCGCGGTTTTATTATGCAGAGCCTGATGATTGGCTTTGGTGGAATGATCGCAAACCTGCTTCCAAAATTTTTCAATAATGTATTGCATGTAAGAAATACAGCTGAAAAAGGGGAGATACCTCCCAATGTGAGTTTGTCCTTCTATATTGGCGCTTTCTTTTTTCTTTCAGCTGTCCTTTATACAGTTTTTACAACGAAGGAATATCCTCCCTCTCTTCCGCTTGAAAAAGATAAAGAAAAAGGATCCAGTGAGAGTAGTAATGGAATTGTTAGTGAAATATTTGCTGCATTGGCAAATATGCCTAAAAAGATGCGCATCATTTCTCTTATTCAATTCTTCACCTGGCCCGGACTCTTTCTGATGTGGTTTTATTATAGCACCGCTGTTGCCGTGAATGTATTTGGAGGAAAAGATGCGAGTGATCCTGTATATGCAGATGGAGCTGATTTTGCTGCATTTACTTTTTTCTACTACAGTATTGTAACCACGCTGTTTGCCCTGATACTTCCTTTTATTGCAGACAAGCTAGGAAGAAAACTGACGCATACTTTATGCCTGTTATGTGGTGCCATTGGTCTGATCAGTATTGGCTGGGTCCACGATAAAAATTATTTATATGCTTGTATGACCGGGGTAGGGATTGCGTGGGCAAGTATTCTCTCGATGCCTTATGCAATGTTGAGTGGAGTATTACCAAAAGACAAAGTGGGCATATACATGGGCATCTTCAACTTCTTTATTGTACTGCCCGAGATAATTGCATCACTTGGTTTTGGATGGTTAATGAGAAATGTACTTGACAATAACAGATTGCTGGCTGTGCAGGTGGGTGGAGGATTAATGGTGCTGGCTGCTGTTATCTGTTTCCTATTTATAAGAGAATCAAAATCTGAAAAAGTTGATGAAGAGCTTACTGCTGAATTGGAAATTCAGGAACAAAGATCTGTGTAATATGAAATTTAAACAGTTGCGATCAACGCTGGCAATTATTCTATTCCTTTTAATTTCCTGTTTTTATTCCTCTGCTCAACAGGTTTATCCAACCAATTGGTGGACCGGTATGAAGAACCCCAGCCTGCAGTTAATGGTCTATCAGCAGGACATCGGAAACCAGATCCCGATGTATAAACTTCCGGCAACCGGTAGTAAAATAGCAGATGGAATAATATTGAAAGGCGTTCACCACGTAGAGAACCCCAATTATGTTTTCATAGATCTTGTGATTGAGAAAAATGCAAAACCAGGCTTTCGCAAATTGCAATTTGGTCCGCCTTCAACGGGTGTCACTATCAATTATGAACTGAAAGCCCGCCGCCCTGGAAAAGGGACCGCATTTGCGCAAGGAGTAACTTCCAGTGACCTGGTATATCTTTTAATGCCTGACAGATTCAGTAATGGTGATCCTTCCAATGACAGGATACCTGGCATGCGGGATCAATCCCTTAACCGTGATTCCATTTATGACCGCCATGGCGGCGATTTCCAGGGGATCATTAATCACCTGGATTACCTGAAGGACCTGGGCGTTTCCACACTCTGGATGACGCCGGTCATTGAAAATGATATGCCCAACCGCACCGAGCATGGCTATGCGTTTACCAATCATTATGCAATAGATAAAAGACTGGGCGGCCGCGCCATGTATGAAAAACTCTCCAGTGAATTACATGCACGTGGCATGAAGCTGATACAGGATGCGGTTTATAACCATGTAGGCTCTTATCATTTTACCGTGCTGGACCCACCAATGGCAGACTGGTTGCATCAATGGCCCTCCTTTACGCAGACAAGTTACAGAGACCAGGTATTGTTTGATCCCTATGCTTCTTCCCTTGACAGAAAAATAGTAAGTGATGGATGGTTTGTTCCACAGATGCCGGACCTCAACCAGAACAATCCTTATGTAGCCAATTACCTGATCCAGCATGCCATCTGGAGCGTGGAGAGTTTTGGAGTAGATGGCTGGAGGATCGATACCTACA
>CAMLGP010000694.1 GCA_946479535.1 uncultured Bacteroidota bacterium | reverse complement strand
TATCACTGTTCAGTTCATGGACATCAGGCAATCGCTTTGCCTATGTTTATGGAGGAGATATAAATCTTGATGGCACCAGTTCAAATGACCTTCTTTATGTTCCTACCGATGCTGAAATTGATGTAATGCCATTTGCAGACCTGACAGACATCAATGGAGTTGTACAAAATGCAGCTGCCCAACGGGCTGCCTTCAAAAAATTCATTGCACAGGATGATTACCTGAATGGATTGAGAGGACATTATACTTCAAAATATGGGGGTGAATCACCCTGGTACAGTCAATTGGATTTGCGTATTCTGCAGGACCTGATCATTAATAATAAATCTAAACAAACGCTACAGTTCAGTGTGGATGTAGTGAACCTTGGTAACCTGATCAGCAGTACCTGGGGAGTACGCAAATACGCAACAACTTCCGGCTATTACCAGCCGTTAAGTGTTTTCTATGTGGGTAACACGCCTACTTATCAGTTTGACCCATCACAGACGAAGACGTTTGTAGACAGCCCGGATCTTCCATCCAGGTGGCAGGTACAATTAGGCCTGCGGTTCATCTTTTAGTCCTGAAATTTAAACCTATACAGCTTTATCAAGGATAGGGCCCCCGCCTTCGGCGGGGGCCCTTTTTATACAAAATCCCGCCAAACGGCCACCAGCGGCCTTTTTGGGGGGATAGCAGTGTCGTATTTGACCCCCGGTTATCCGCATTTCACCGGTTTTCCGGGTTTGCTAGCCTCACCCCTCTTGACCTTTCTGGATCAAGAGCTTAGATTTGAATAAAATTTACAAGCATGACAGATATCGAATCAAGAAGGGAAGAGAGAGACCGCCGCAGAGAAGAAAGACGGCGTATGTGGGAAGAACGAATGCAACGCCATGGTCATAATGATGGTCAGGGTCATATCTGGATGGGAGCTTTGTTACTCTTAATCGGTACAGTAGCCCTTACCAAAACAATGGGAGCTCCCCTGCCGGCATGGTTATATTCCTGGCAATGCCTGCTGATCGCCATCGGTTTGTTTATCGGTTTCCGTAAAGGATTTAAGGACGGTGGATGGTTTGTACCAGTCCTGATCGGAACAGTATTCCTCCTCAATGAATATTTTGTGAATGGCGAGTTGCATAAACACATGTGGCCATTGATCCTGATAATTGTGGGTGCGTTCTTCATCTTCCGCGCAGGCAGGATGAAAATAGGCAACAAATATCAAAAGGACTGGCTGGAGAAAAAGACTACTGGATATGGAACAGTAACCCAACCGGAAACAGTAACTCCGGTAACTGAGGAAACAGGGCCCTATGGTGCAGATGATTATATCAGTATTACTTCCATATTCGGAGGAACAGAAAAAACAATTCTTTCCAAGAATTTCAAAGGTGGAAATATGGTCAATATATTCGGCGGATCTGAAGTCAGCTTTACACAGGCTGATATTAACGGCACCGCCGTACTGGATGTGACCTGCATATTTGGAGGAGCAACACTTATTGTTCCGTCACATTGGGTAGTGAAATCGGAAGCAGTGACCATCTTTGGCGGAATAGGTGATAAAAGAAAAAATATTACTCCTCTAAATGAAGGAAGTTCCAAAGCCCTGATCATTAAAGGAACCGTTCTGTTTGGAGGGCTGGAAATTAAAAGCTTTTAACCAGAAATAGTAGAATAATCCCGATAGCTATCAGTACGGGAGCCACCAACCATAATTGTTAAACTTATCAACTGTTATTATCATGAACTGGTATCTTGCAAAATTCGTTTTCCGCATCATCTGTGGTGAAGGTGATCACAGTCCTCAATTTGATGAGCAACTGAGGCTGGTGGCTGGCTCAAGCAAAGAAGAAGCTTTCCGTAAAGCAATTGAAATGGGCCAAAGAGAAGAAGAAACTTTCTATAACAATAAACAGCAGCTGGTACGCTGGCAGTTTATCAATATCAGCGAACTCTACGTGTTGAGTGAGCTGATTGATGGTGCGGAATTATACTCCCGCATTGAAGAAAAAGAAAATGCAGACGCTTATGTTTATACAGTTAACCAGAAAGCTGAGAACATTTTCTTTACACAAACTCACCATCTGTTGAACCTGGCATAATTGTCCATGCACGTATCATTATTCTCAGTACGTCGCTTTTTGATCATATTCAGTATTGCCTGGCTGGTACTGATAACAGACCATGCCCTGGTGCTGCAATGGTTTGGACTGCCATGGACCGCTGCCATATCAGATAGCCTGATCAGCAACGCTCTCCTGCTATTGATCGCCATCCTGTTGCTTAACACCTTCCGGTATTATGTGCCGGATATGGGACAATACATGAGCGTACTGGGCATGGTCATCGTATTTACGCTGTTCTGGCTGCTTATTACACAATGGCTATTAGGCCTGATACTGATTGATTATGCCAATTACAAGGTCTTTTTACATAGATCAATGATCATCCGGTTCAGTATCGCTTTCCTGATATTAGGCATTATTGCGATGATCGGAATTATCTGGTTTAACTGGCAGGACCAGCAGAAA
>CAMLGP010000693.1 GCA_946479535.1 uncultured Bacteroidota bacterium | reverse complement strand
TTACCAATATGCTTCCGCTGAAGGAGAAAAAGATCACAGCAGAGGTTTGCGTACATCATCTTCATTTTACTTCAGATGATTATGCGCAATTGGGCAATAAAATCAAATGCAATCCTGCCATCAAAGCGCCTCATAACAGGGAAGCCTTGTGGAAGGCTTTGCTGGATAACAGACTGGATGTGATTGCAACGGATCATGCGCCACATACCCTTGCTGAAAAAGATGAGCCTTATGAAAAAGCGCATGCCGGGTTACCACTCGTGCAACATTCAGTATTGCTTATGCTCTATTATTATAAGCAGGGTAAAATATCACTGGAAGATATCGTCCGGAAAATGAGCCATGCAGTGGCCGAATGCTTCCAGGTAAAAGAAAGAGGATATATCAGGGAAGGATATTTTGCAGACCTGGTGATAGTAGACCCAAATGGCACAACTCCTGTCAACAAAGACACAATCCTTTATAAATGCGGCTGGAGCCCGCTGGAATCCCCTGAACCGGGAGCTAAGCCTTTTTCCTTTCCAGCGGCAATTACGCATACTTTTGTAAACGGGCACCTCGTTTATGGAAATAACCAGTTTGATGAATCTCAGAAAGGCATGCGATTGCAATTTAACAGGCAATGATACTTTGAATGGCAGAGGGCCCAATGGCTGAAAGAAATCAATGCAGATAGACAAGATAACATACAACGATATTGCAGTCTTCAGCCAGGATGAAGAATTTTCCATCTTTCATCACCTGAACTTCACCCGTACTTCCGTTGGAAAGGAATGGCTCAAATACTTCTTCACTGAACCCTATTCAGATATTCAGCAGATCCTCGGCACTCAAAAGGTGATCAAAGCCTTTCAGCGGAATATTGAACTGATGCCACTGGATATCTCCAATGGCACCATCCTGGTAATGAACCGGTATTTTGACTATGACCTTGATCAGCCACCTGCCGATCCGGGCCCAGTTGATTCCTTCCTGTACAAAACATTTCACCAGGCCGACTATTCCATCATCAAATTCTCCATTAAGCATTTTGCTGATTTCTTCAGGGGAATAAAAAGAATAGCGGAAGTACTGGAAAAAGAAGATCTCCCCCTTGCCACCCGGATATATATTGAACGGATTCAGCAACTACTTAAAAACACACCTTTTCACAAGCTAGCCGATGTACCAAAGGACCAAAACTGGACGCTCTCCCAACACCTGTATTATGGTCACCGGATCTATTATACCCACCGCAGCGCTATCCAGGAAATGATGGAGATCTTTGGCCGGCTGGATGCCTGGTATTCCATGGCGGTTGCCGTCAATACTTACCATTTGTCCTTTCCTGAATTTGTAGAGCAGGAGGCCGCCATGGTAGAAGCAAAAGGACTCTACCATATCCTTATTCCCAAACCAGTGGCCTACGATCTGCAGATGAACCCGCACAATAATTTTCTTTTTCTAACAGGAGCCAATATGGCGGGCAAAAGCACGTTAATCAAGTCTGTTGGATCCGCAGTATTCCTGGCCCATATAGGAATGGGTGTACCTGCTGCACATATGAAACTGACCCTGTTCAATGGATTACTCACCAATATCAATGTGGTGGACAATATTGCCAAAGGAGAAAGCTTTTTCTTCAATGAGGTGCAACGGATAAAAAATACCATAGAAAAAATAAACACGGGAAAGAAATGGCTGGTACTGATTGATGAGCTATTTAAAGGCACCAATGTACAGGATGCCATGAAGTGTTCGCTGGCTGTTATCAAGGGACTAATCAAAATAAAGAACTCGCTTTTTATACTTTCCACGCACCTGTATGAAATTGGTGAAGAATTAAAGAACTATCCTAATATATCTTTTCGTTATTTTGAAACCAGGGTTATGGATGAACAGCTGGATTTCTCTTACCAGCTGAGGGAAGGTATCAGTAATGACAGGATCGGGTATGTGATCCTGAAAAGAGAGAAAGTAGTGGATATGCTGGAACGGCTCTGATTACGAGGCAAATTGCCTGGTAAACCATTAATACCTCCTGATAATTAAACCGCATGACTAAAAAGCTCATTGGCATTCTCTGCGTCTTCCTTGGAACTATTGCACATAGTCAGTCTGTAATTGATGTACAGCATTACAAATACGAATTTGAACTGACAGATGAATCAGACATCGTAAAAGGCAGAGCTACTATTACCGTAAAATTCCTTCGCCCATCTGATACACTTTCTTTCGATTTTGTAACACAGAACAAGGGCAACACCAACATGACCGTTTCCCTGACCCTGCCAGACCATTCAAGGAGAGCTCAACTCAAAATAGCCCCGCCACAAAAACTGATGATCAAATTGAACCGGCCGGCCAACACCGGTGATTCTGTGATCTTCGTTATAGATTTCAAAGGGATTCCATTTGACGGACTCATCATATCAAAAAACAAATTCGGACAGCGGACCTTCTTTTCAGATAATTGGCCAGACAGGGCACATTACTGGATTCCCTGTGTGGATGAATTGACGGATAAGGCCTCTGTGGAATTC
>CAMLGP010000692.1 GCA_946479535.1 uncultured Bacteroidota bacterium | reverse complement strand
TTTTGCCGATTATTCCACTGAATGAGAGTGAGCAGGAAGACACAAATGGTGTTGTGATTCCTCCTGAAATAGCTATTCTGCCCTTAAGAAATACTGTTTTGTTTCCAGGGGTTGTATTACCAATTACTGTGGGACGGGATAAAAGTATTAAAGCCGTTACAGATGCCTATAAAGCAGATAAGCTGATAGGAGTAGTAGCACAAAAAGACAGTTCGGTTGAGGATCCTGAAGTAAAAGACCTGGAACAGGTAGGTACTGTAGCCAAGATAGTGAAACAGATCAAGATGCCAGATGGGGGGACCACCATTATCATCCAGGGGAAGAACAGGATCAATATTGATTCAATTGTAGCTGAGGATCCCTATTTCAAAGCAAAGATCAGCAAGCTGGAGGAAGATGAAACTCCTGTTGAGAGTGATTTTGATGCGTACGTAGCAAATATCAAAGACCTGGCCACTGAGATCATACAGCTTTCTCCCAATATTCCAACAGAAGCCTCCATCATACTAAAGAATATTGAGAATCCTTCTTTCCTCATCCATTTTATATCCAGCAACCTCAATACTGATATAAAGGAAAAACAGAAGCTACTTGAGCTGAATAATATCCGGCAACGGGCTGATCTGCTTATGCAGTTATTGCAAAAAGAACTGCAATTTGCTCAATTAAAGAATAAGGTAACAACGAAGACCAGGACAGAACTGGATAAACAGCAAAAAGAATATTTCCTTCAGCAGCAGTTAAAAAGTATCAAAGAGGAACTGGGTGCTGATACCAATCTGCAGGAAATAAAACAGATGCAGAAGAAGGCAGAGACAAAGAAATGGCCTGTTGCTGCAAAAGAATTGTTCAAGAAGGGGATTGAGAAGCTGGAAAGAATGCATCCTACTACTCCTGATTATTCCGTGGTGTATAATCATCTTGACCTGATGCTTGATCTTCCCTGGGAAGATTATACTGCAGATCAGTATGATCTTAAGAAGGCCAAGAAGACCCTGGATATTGATCATTTTGGAATGCAGAAGATCAAGGAAAGGATATTGGAGTACCTGGCTGTGCTGAAATTGAAAGGAGATATGAAAAGCCCGATACTATGTTTTGTGGGCCCTCCGGGTATTGGTAAGACTTCACTGGGAAGAAGCATTGCAAGTGCTATTGGAAGGAAATATGTACGGCTCAGTCTAGGAGGTTTGCATGATGAAAGTGAGATAAGAGGTCACCGGAAAACCTATATCGGCGCAATGCCCGGTCGTATTCTTCAATCACTTCGAAAAGTAAAATCATCCAACCCTGTAATGATCCTTGATGAAATAGACAAAGTTGGGAATGATTTTAGGGGCGATCCCAGCAGTGCGCTGCTGGAAGTGCTTGACCCGGAACAGAATCATACTTTTTATGATAATTACCTGGAGATGGAATATGATCTCAGTAAGGTATTATTTATTGCTACGGCCAACAATATTCAAAATATTCAGCCTGCTCTGCGGGACAGATTAGAAGTAATTGAACTGAGCGGGTATGCCGTGGAAGAAAAGGTAGAGATTGCCAAACAGCACCTATTGCCCCGTCAGAAAGAGTTACACGGGTTAAAGAACAGCAATTTCAAGATGAATGATAAGGTGCTGGAGAGAATGATACAGGATTACACTCGTGAAAGCGGTGTACGTGAACTGGACCGCCAGATAGCAGCCGTAATGCGAAACCAGGCCAAAGAGTTAGCCTTTAAAGGAAAATTGAAGGCCACACTTACGGTGGATGATATTGAAAGAATATTGGGAAAACCGAGGTATAGCAATGAGATATATAAGACTGCAAATATGCCCGGAGTTGCAGTGGGATTGGCATGGACCTATGTGGGCGGAGATATTCTGTTTATAGAAGCCAGTCTGAGTGAAGGTAAGGGTGAATTGAAACTCACTGGTAATCTGGGTAACGTGATGAAGGAAAGCGCCACTACAGCATTGACCTATCTTCAATCCAATGCCAATAAATACACGATGGATAAAAGCTTATTTGATAAAAGGAATATCCATATCCACGTTCCTGAAGGAGCTGTTCCGAAAGATGGCCCCAGTGCGGGTATTACCATGATGACGGCTATTGCTTCTGCGCTTACCGGAAAAAAAGTAAAACCATTCCTTGCGATGACCGGGGAGATAACCCTACGGGGCCAGGTATTACCGGTAGGCGGCATTAAGGAAAAAGTGCTTGCCGCAAAACGGGCAGGGCTTAGGGAGATCATCCTCTGCTGGCAGAATGAAAAGGATGTGCTGGAGATCGATTCCGAATTTATTAAGGGCATCACCTTCCATTATGTGAAAATAATGAACCAGGTTCTTGAGCTTGCTCTTGTCTGATCATAATGACGCGCTCCATACTATCTTCGCAATGTGCGCCCCGGCATTCTAATAATATTTGTGTTAATGGGAAGTTTCCTGCAGGCCCAGACCCTGGGAGGAAATTCCGTTTTTAATTTTCTAAAATTACCCGCTACGCCGCAGCTTACGGCACTGGGAGGAATCAACAC
>CAMLGP010000691.1 GCA_946479535.1 uncultured Bacteroidota bacterium | reverse complement strand
TCCATTCTGGCTGCAATACTTCAGAGGATATACCAAATTTGGCAATATCGATACACATATCCAGAGCAAGTGGGATAACAGGAGATTGGGTATCACCTTCACCTGGCGCTTCAGCAAAGGTGAAGCTCAGCCGCAGGTCCGTAGGCGTTCAGGCTCCGCGCAGGAGGAGCAGAACCGGATAGGCGCAGGTAACGGCCAGCAATAAAGATTTTCACCTTTTCGTGTGTGTAGTTTTCACATCCCCCCGTTCCCGGGGGGATTTTCTTTGGCTGCCAAAGCTCCCCGGAGTTGAAGCCTCAGCGAAGGAACTCTGGTACTGACTCAATTTCGTTGAGGTTTCGGCGAACGAGGGAAATATTTATTTTCTCATTTCAATTTACTTCCGATTTTCGCAGTCCCGAAGCAATTTCTTCTTCAACCATTTTTGCAACCTAAATCACATACACATGCCTTCATTTGATTTCGTCAGCAAGGTAGATGCACAGGCACTGGACAATGCCGTGAACGTAGTAACCAAAGAGATCTCCAACCGGTTTGACTTCAAGGGTTCTCATGTGGTCATTGACCTTGACAAAAAGGAATTCAAGCTAAAAGTAGAAACAGATGATGATATGAAAATGCGACAGCTGCTAGATGTCCTGGTAAGTCGTGCCCACAAGCAGGGAATTGCTCCCGAAGCCTTTGACCTTTCGAAAGAAGGGGCTCAGAGCGGAAAAACCTGGAAAAAGGAGATCCAGGTACGGAATGGCCTGAAACAGGAAGATGCCAAAAAGATCGTAAAGCTGATCAAGGATTCCGGACTAAAAGTCCAGGCCTCAATAAATGATGACCTGGTAAGGGTCACTGGCAAAAAAATAGACGATTTGCAGGCTGTCATCCAGGCCTCCAAGGGCTGGCCTTTAGGAATTCCACTTCAATACGAGAACATGCGTTCATAAGCTGTGCATAAGGCTCGCCTTTTGCACTTTTCCGATCAGGAAAAGGTTCAAAACGCGTGGGAATCAAAACAGTAAAATATTTGGAAACCCTGGGTAGCAGGGTATATCTTCAATGTACAATCGTTGCGAAATTCTGGAAACAGGAAAAAGCAACAGAGGTTGTGGAAGTCCCTCAAAAGATGGAAACAACTTCAGAAAGCATCGGGTTATGTAAATAGGAAGGCGAAAGCCGGAATATGAGCAAAACTTGGTGCTTTCGTCTTTAAGGGGTCAATCCTTTATAGGCATAAGGGGTTTAGGGTGTTCAGGGGAGAGGGCGATCTTTCCTGGCACTCCAGACCTCTTCTGCTTTTTAGCACTGCCAGGTCACCCTCCTGAAACAGGATTCTGGTCTTACTAACCTGTTTGTCTGCTGCTCTGTTATCCCAGGCCAGGTTCCTGACTCCCCTAATACCTCTATTTTAACCCGGGCTGAGTCCATCAGCGCCATTCTTATTTTCGGCCCGCCAAATCCCTAAAAACTATTTGGATAAACCAGGCTGTGTGCCTACCTTTGCCCGCTATTTATTATTTATAAATCGTACGGCAAAATCCGTATAACGTTTAAAATCAGGAAATTATGAAGAAAGATCTTCACCCAAAAAGCTACCGCCTCGTGGTGTTTAAGGATATGAGTAACAGCCACTCTTTCCTCAGCCGCTCTACAGCAGACTCAAAGGAAACAGTAAAATGGGAGGATGGTAACGAGTACCCCCTGGTTAAACTGGAGATTTCCAACACCTCACATCCCTTCTTTACGGGCAAGAACGTTCTGGTGGATACCGCTGGCCGTATAGATAAATTCAAGAAGAAATATGAAAAGAAAAAATAATTTTTTAGCTTTAGACCAGAATATTACTGCTCTAGCATAAAAGTTTTGTTTTTCATGGCTATACTTTAAGACCTCCTGATTCTTCGGGGGGTTTTCTTTTTGGTATAGCTGAAGAGTAAGAAGGGGGGTATTTTGAATGTCCAAATTGGGAAATTTTGAAATTTATTCTCGTCAATTAACTTAAAAATAAAAAGGGTGGAATAAGGATTATATTCCACCCTTTTTATTTATCTATAATTAAGATTCCTTACACAGAAACAAATTTCAAAATTTCCCAATTTGGACATTTCAAAATCTTCTCAGGCTCCCAGGTAACTTCTAAGCAAATCAAAATTCTGTGTATTCCTCAACCTGGTAATTGCTTTATCTTTTATCTGACGTACTCTCTCAGGAGTAAGATGAAATTTCTCTCCAATATCTTCCAGGCTCATTGGACGATCAATTCCAATCCCAAAAAAGTAACATATAGTTTCCCTTTGTCTTTCTGTCAAAACACTCATTGAACGATGGATCTCCAATTTCAATGAATCAGCATGATATAGATCTCCTTCCGTTTTTTCTGCATTAACGTTTACTAATGTATCCATCAGTGTACCATCTTCTTCTTCAGAAATCGGAACATCCAGACTCACATGACGGTTATTTATAGCGAGACTTGCAGAAAGGTCTTCCAGGTCCATATTCATTACTTCAGCCAGTTCTTCTGCCGAGGGAGTTCTTTCCAGTT
>CAMLGP010000690.1 GCA_946479535.1 uncultured Bacteroidota bacterium | reverse complement strand
CCATTCAAATATGGTTCCATTCCATTCCTGGTCACGCCGTGCCAGGTAATCATTTACTGTTACAATATGAACACCTTCGCCTGGCAATGCATTGAGGTAGGCAGGGAGCGTAGATACGAGCGTTTTACCTTCACCCGTTGCCATTTCCGCAATTTTCCCGGAATGAAGTACAGCGCCTCCGATCAATTGCACATCATAGTGCACCATGTTCCATGTTACTTCTCCACCTGCGGCAGCCCAGGAATTTTTATAAAAGGCCTGTTCACCTTCAATACGTACATAATTCTTTTTCACGCTCAGGTCCCGATCCAGTTGCGTGGCAGTAGAACTGAGCTCGGTATTTTCTTTAAAGCGGCGGGCCGTTTCTTTTACTACGGCAAATGCTTCGGGCAGTATTTCTTCCAGGGCTTCTTCAATTTTCTTATCTCTGTCTTTTTTCAGTTTATCCACTTCCTGGTAAATAGCATCTTTTCCCAGGAGATCATTAAAGGGAAGCTCTTCTGCAGCTTTGTTCTTGCCTGAAATCTCTTCATCAATTTCACGCAGGTGTGCCTTGATCCGATCACGGAACTCCTGGGTTTTATTGCGGAGCTGATCATTAGACAAAGAACCGTATAAGGCAAAATTCTGATTGATCTTTTCAACAACGGGACTGATCTTCTTTACGTCCTTTTCAGACTTGTTGCCTCCAAAGATTTTCGAAATAATTCCGAGCATGATTATAGGTTATTCGTAATAGTATGAAAGAGTTATACCTTGTCAAAAAGAATGCTACATCCATTTCACGAGTCATTTTGACAGGTTCAGGCTTCTCTCTTACCAAGGGGTAGCAAAGATAATGCTTAGTTATGAGGGAAAGTTTAGGGTTTTCAGGCTTTTAACAGGGCAAAAAGATTTGCAATTAGGATGGTATATCAACAATTTTGCACAATGAAATTATGGGCTGCCACTGCAATGGCACTGCTGCTACTGGCTGTTTGGGGGTGCACCAATAGTGATGTTCCGAAAGAGAAGCTGGACCCTGATGATATTTATTTCGATTATATCGCCTGGGGAGATGAAGAAACCGGAAATATCACCATCAAATTACAATTCCGGGCTGGAGGTCCCAACCAGCAGGCCTTGTTGTTACAAACGCCTTCCAATGTAATGCTGGATAACCAGGTCCTGCACGCAGACAGTACAAAATTTGCGGGCCCCTATTACGAGCTCATAGTACCTGCCAATGATTTTGAGGGAGGACATAGTATTGTCTTTACGGATAATAAAAACCAGCAGTATAAAACGCAATTTGTATTTCCAATTGTGAGATTTAAATCAGAGCCTGACTCAGTAATTGGAAGAAAGGACATGGTGCTGGACCTGGAAGGTCTCAGGCCAGAAGGTCAAATTAGGGTGTTAATGACTGACACTTCATTTTATGGGAGGGGAATTGAGAAAATAGACAGCTTCAATAATAAACCTCTGATTATCACGCGGGAGGATCTCCGGGAACTCAAAAATGGTCCGGTGTATTTGGAATTGTTCAGGGAGGAGGACATGGACCTGACGGAAACAATGAACGCCGGAGGCCGGTTTTATCTTAGTTATAGCATCAACAGAAACTTTATTTTGAAAGATTCACTTTAGTGGTGTAATTCTTCGCTAAACCAGGCTTAATGGTCGGGTTGTCTACTTATCATCTCTCAGCCATCCCAGGCTCATCCTAGGGTCATCCTAGGGTCATCCTAGGGTTTTCTATGGCTTTAAACCCAAGGAAAACCGAAAGTACAGCCAAAGACTACCCTAAGTTGGGAAGTACATAGGTAAACCATTAGTATACAATTAGCGGATGGTATTAGATTCAGGAGCCTCTTTACCAAGATTATTTCCACCCATTATTGAAAATTGAAGTTTCAAACATACCTTTGCCGCCGTTAATTCAGGAGTAGTGAAGGAGTTTCACATCAGGAACATAAATACTTCAATTCCAACGTTTAACAAATCAAAAAACGCTCATGTCAGGTCAGCTTAAGGAAGTCCGCAACAGAATAAAATCAGTTCAGAGCACCCAACAGATCACAAAGGCTATGAAAATGGTGAGCGCTGCCAAATTGCGCAGGGCCCAGGATGCCATTGTGCAAATGCGTCCTTATGCCAAAAAGCTTCAGGAAATGCTGACCAATATTGTAAGCAATAGCGAGGGAGAGGTTTCCATGCCACTGGCTGCTGAAAGGCCCATAGAAAGAGTTTTATTTCTTGTTTTGACCAGCGATAGAGGTCTGGCAGGTGCTTTCAACAGCAATGTGATCAAACTGACAAAGCAGACCATTCTTGAAAAATACGAGGGGCAATACCGTAAAGGAAATGTGACCATCTGGAATATTGGTAAGAAAGGGTATGAGCATTTTTCAAAGAATAATTATAAGGCTGATGCCACACATAAGGATATCTTCCTGCAATTGACTTTTGAAAATGTTCAGAAAGCTGCACAGGCGGCCATGAAGGCATTTGAAGAAAAGCAGTTTGATGTTATTGAGATAGTGTACAGCCAGTTTAAGAATGCGGCT
>CAMLGP010000689.1 GCA_946479535.1 uncultured Bacteroidota bacterium | reverse complement strand
TCCCATCACTGCAGATCACAGAATGTGCACTGACCGCGTTTCGCGGCAAGGTAAAAGTCTTCAATGTCTGATCACAACTATTTTGAGCCGTATGATGTATAACAACAATATTCGGACGGCGCATGGTAGAATTGGTAGTACCTACAAAATAGGGTGATGTTGACGCAGAATCCTGCAAAGGATATTGCCGCAACAGCTTTGCATATTCTTTAACGTGATTCTTATATACCTTATTAGTTTGCCGGTATGGGTTGGATGCACATCCAGCCAGAAGGATGATCAATAAAAGACGTGTAAGTTTCATAAGGGCCCAAGGTAAGAAGATTACATGTTTCTTCTATACTGCCCGCCAACTTCATATAATGCATGCGTGATCTGCCCCAGCGAGCAATATTTGACTGTCTCCATTAGTTCAGCAAAAAGATTGCCGTTATGAATTGCCGTATTTTTTAATTTTTCCAATATGGCGGCGGACTGTTGTTCATTTCGATTTTGAAATGCATACAGGTTACTGATCTGCTGTTCCTTTTCGGCTGTAGTGCTGCGGATCACTTCCCCCGGAATAATTGTGGGACTTCCCTTTTTACTAAGGAAAGTATTGACTCCCACAATGGGCAATTCACCTGTATGTTTCTGGTGTTCATAGAAAAGACTTTCTTCCTGGATCTTATTTCGTTGATACATTCTTTCCATAGCTCCCAATACACCTCCTCTTTCTGTAAGCCGGTCAAATTCTGATAGTACGGCTTCCTCAACCAGGTTTGTCAGTTCTTCAATAGCAAATGAGCCCTGGGTAAAATTTTCTGTTTTGGCCGTTCCCAGCTCACGGTTAATGATCAACTGAATAGCCATGGCCCTGCGAACACTTTCTTCGGTTGGTGTTGTAATAGCCTCATCATAGGCATTTGTATGCAGGGAATTGCAATTATCATAAATGGCATAGAGCGCCTGCAGGGTGGTACGGATATCATTGAAATCTATTTCCTGAGCATGCAGGCTTCTGCCGGATGTCTGGATATGGTATTTCAGCATCTGGCTGCGCTTGTTTGCATTGTATTTATATTTCATTGCCTTTGCCCAGATACGTCGTGCCACACGACCAATCACACTGTACTCGATATCCATTCCATTGCTAAAGAAGAAAGAAAGATTGGGTGCAAAATCATCGATATTCATTCCACGGCTCAGGTAGTATTCTACATAAGTAAACCCATTGGCCAGTGTAAATGCAAGCTGGGTGATGGGGTTGGCACCGGCTTCGGCTATATGATAACCGCTAATAGATACGCTATAAAAATTACGTACCTTATTTTCAATGAAATACTCCTGTACATCACCCATCAGCTTCACTGCAAACTCTGTAGAGAAAATGCAGGTGTTTTGTGCCTGGTCTTCCTTCAATATATCCGCCTGCACTGTACCTCTTACCTGGTGGAGAGCAGTCTGTTTACATTGCTCATAAACAGTTGCGGGTAAGACCTCATCTCCGCTCAATCCCAAAAGACCCAATCCTAATCCACTATTACCAGGTGGCAATGCATCTCCCGGTGTGGAAGGATTGAAATATTTTGGTGTAGCCTGCTTTCCAAATTTCTTCTTAAATGCATCCTCAACCAGTTGCCACTGGTTATTGGCTTCAATCCATTTCTCGCATTGCTGATCAATTGCAGCATTCATAAAGAAAGCCAGCAGCATGGGAGCAGGCCCATTGATGGTCATGGAAACAGATGTCTTTGGATCGCAGAGGTCAAAGCCACTGTATAATTTCTTGGCATCATCCACTGTGGCAATACTAACAACACTATTACCGATCTTACCATAAATATCAGGGCGATGATCAGGATCTTCTCCGTACAGCGTTACACTATCAAAAGCCGTGGATAATCTTATTGCCGGTTGATCAAGGCTCACATAGTGAAAGCGTTTATTGGTACGTTCGGGATTTCCTTCACCTGCAAACATGCGGGTAGGATCTTCTCCTTCACGCTTCAAAGGAAATACTCCGGCAGTAAATGGGAAATGGCCAGGCACATTTTCCTGGGCCTGCCATTGAAGGATATCACCCCAGTCTTTGTATTTAGGCAATATCACCTTGGGTATGCGGGTTCCACTCAGGCTTTTGCCTGTCATTGGCTGCCTGATCAGTTTATCCCTCACCGTATATTCATAAAAATCCTTCCCGTATTCTTTAACCTTTTCAGGCCAGTTAGTCAGCAATTTTCGACTGACCGGAGTAAGTTGCTCAGTAAAGAAGGCAATCTGCTTTTTCAGCGCTTCTTTTAATGGTGCATCATTATCCTTCAATAAATTTAATGCGCCTTCCAGTTGATATAACCTGGTGGCGATAGCAGCCTGCTCTTTAACCAGCTTATCATAGTTCCGGTTGCCCTCTGAAATTTCAGAAAGATAACGTACCCGTGAAGAGGGGATCACCGCCTGGGAAACATCAGCCGTTTGAGCAAAATGATATTCACCGAAACTTGCCTTTGTTTTTTCCTCTATCTTCTTTAACAACAACTCAAAAAGATGATTGACCCCTTCATCATTGAACTTG
>CAMLGP010000688.1 GCA_946479535.1 uncultured Bacteroidota bacterium | reverse complement strand
AAAACAGGGAGGCATTACCGGCAACCTGCTTGCCAAATTCATAGATGCCCCGGCCAGCTTTATAGGTACTACACTTATTGGTTTTACAATTTTTCTTGTTTTTCTTTCCCTGCAGATCAGTACGGTCATGAAACCCGTATGGAACTATTTCCAGGTTGGATCAGACCTTGTACATATTCTTGTTGAAATAGTTATTGCCACATTCATCGTACTGATTTTCGCAGAATTCATACCCCGTGCAATATTTCGTGCAAAAAGCAATACACTTTTAAATGGACTGGCACTGGTAACTGACTTCTTTTATCAAATGTTCTCTCCCATTGCAGATGTATTCATTCGTTTTGCAGAATGGTTGCTCAGATATGTACTGGATGTAAAGGTGGACAAGTATAAGGAACCGATAAGCAGAGGTGAATTAAAGAATCTGTTTCATCAGCCCAATGATGAGGAGCGCGTTGGAAGAAGTACCCAGCTACTGGAAAATGCACAGGAATTTCCAAAAGTAAAGATCAGGCAATGTCTTGTGCCTCGCAAAGAAGTGGTTGGTATAGATATACAGGCATCCATTGAAGACATCCAGAAAAAATTCATAGATACCAAACTAAGCAAGCTGATCGTCTATGAAAATAATATTGACCATATCAGCGGATATGTTCACCAGCTTGATCTATTCAGAAAACCTGCTTCCATTAAATCAGTTCTGTTACCTATTCCTGCAGTTCCAGAAAGCATGAGTGCAGCTGACCTGATCGGCAAATTCAGCGCTGAAAGAAAAAGTATTGCCTGGGTGGTGGATGAATTTGGAGGCACCGCCGGTATTGTAACAATGGAAGACGTGCTGGAAGAACTCTTTGGTGAAATTGAAGACGAGTATGACAGGGAGAAATTCGTTGAAAAGCAGATATCTGAAAACGAGTATATATTCTCCGGCCGCCTGGAACTGGACTACCTGGAAGAGAAATATGGGTTCGATTTTCCAGAAAATGATTCAGAAACCCTTTCCGGATATATTATTAATTTTTACGAAACCATCCCCCAGCAAAAGGATCGCATTATTATTGCTGACTACGAGTTTGACGTTCTCAGCGTAAGTGATACAAGAATAGAAATGGTGAAGATGAAAAAGCTGAAATAGGTTAAAAACCGCGCCCGCCACCCTATAATTTTCCCTGATTACTGGCGGACTCCGCCTTATCTTTGCCGCACTTTTTACTATGGCCTTAATGGATTTTTTTAATAAGAGGAACAGGAAGAGCAAGACCGGAGATTCGGAAATGTCCTTTATTGACCACCTGGAAGAATTGCGCTGGCACCTGATCCGCTCTGTGATCGCGATATGTATTGGAGCTATCGTATTCTTTATTTATGTACGGGAAATTGTTGACAAGGTACTTCTGGCACCTGCCCATGATGACTTTATTGCTTACGGCTGGTTTTGCAAGGCCAGTCATGCATTAGGTCTGGGGGATAGTGTATGTATGAAAGGGATGAAGGTAAGCTTTATCAGCACGGAGATGACCGGTCAGTTCATTTCATCCTTTACCATTGCCTTTGTAGGTGGCTTTATAGTGGCCTTTCCCTATATATTCTGGGAATTTTGGCGCTTTGTAAGGCCTGCACTCTCTCAAAAGGAATTAAAGCAAACCAGGGGAGTAATCTTCTGGGTATCCTTTCTGTTCTTTTTAGGAGTGGCCTTTGGCTATTTTATCCTTTCGCCATTTATGGTTTATTTCTATTTCTCGTATTCACTAAGCCCATTAATTGAAATAAAACCAACCTTTTCAGATTACCTGGAAAACCTGATTTATACTACCGTGGGTATTGGGGTCCTTTTCCAGATGCCATTACTGGTAATGGTGCTGGCCAGGATCGGCATTGTTTCTTCAAGATTCCTGAGAAAATATCGCCGCCACGCATTTGTGCTGATACTTATTGCTGCGGCCATTATCACACCTTCAACTGATCCCTTTAGCCTTACCATTGTGACCATTCCGCTTTATGCCTTATATGAAGCAAGTATAGTGGTGGCATCCAGGATCAATAAACGGCAGGATAAGGAAATGAATGAATGGAGTTAGTTACCTTTGTAAAAGATAAAATTCACTCCATACATATGAACTCCCCTTTTGATCTTAGCAGGCCGATTGCCATTGGAAGTGATCATGCAGGATTTGATTACAAGGAAGAACTTATCTCTTTTCTGGAAGGCAAAGGAATTTCCTTTTTGGATCTAGGCACTCATGGCAAGGATTCTGTAGACTATCCCGACTTTGCTCACCCTGTTGCTTCCGCTGTAGAATCAGGTGAAGCCTGTTTTGGAATATTGTTATGTGGCACAGCAAATGGTGTAGCCATAACAGCCAACAAGCACCAGAAAATACGAGCAGCCATCTGCTGGGGCGAAGAAATTACCAAATTGGTGCGGCAACACAATGACGCCAATATTATCTGTATTCCTTCAAGATTTGTTCGTGAAGGTGACGCTGAAAGGATGGTACAGATCTTTATGACAACAAATTTTGAAGGAGGCCGGCATAGTAACCGTGTACAAAAGA
>CAMLGP010000687.1 GCA_946479535.1 uncultured Bacteroidota bacterium | reverse complement strand
TTTAAAAGCGATGGAAAGCTTGCAGGAGTTGAATCCTAATAAAGCAGTCGCTTCCAATTCACAGATCATGTTCATGGCGCTTCATGCCGCTGGACTTACCCTGATACCAGTAAATGTTATTGCCTACCGTTCCATTATGGGCGCAAAGGATCCCACCGATATTTTTATTCCCTGCATGATCGCAACATTTATCGGTACAATGGCTGCTTTGTTTATTGTATCCTTCAAACAGAAGATAAATGTATTTCAGCCGGTGATCCTGGCCTGGGTCGGTGGCATTTCTGCCTTAATTGCTATTCTGGTCTGGTATGTAGTTAGTCTTGATTCTTCAGGCGCCCAGTCTTTCTCGAGCATATTAAGCAATGGGATCATATTGGCATTGTTTCTTCTTATCGTCCTCGGAGGTGTTTATAAAAAGATTGACGTATTTGACGCATTTGTGGAAGGCGCAAAAGGAGGATTTGAAACAGCTATCCGCATCATTCCCTATATCGTTGGCTTATTGATAGCAATTAGCATGCTCCGTACAAGCGGAACCTTTGACGTGATTATAAATGGGGCAAAAATGCTATTTGCAGCATTGGGCACAGATACTCGTTTTGTTGATGGCTTACCAACGGCATTGATCAAGCCTTTAAGTGGAAGTGGTGCCAGAGGAATGATGCTGGACGCCATGAAAACCTATGGACCGGATTCATTTGCGGGCCGTCTGTCTTCTGTATTGCAAAGTACTTCCGATACTACCTTTTATGTTATTGCCGTTTATTTCGGTTCTATCAATATCCGGAATACAAGGTATGCTATTGGGTCCATGCTGCTCGCAGACCTGGTAGGCGTAATTGCCTCTATACTTATCGCTTACCTGTTTTTTGGTTAGAACTTCAGTAGAGAAATCTTTCCATCCATGGTGGTGACCAGCAACTGATCCTTACTTACGGGAAGCAGATTGGTGACCAGTCCATTGGAAGTCTTATGTTTCCATATTACTTTGCCACTATCCCTGTCCAGTGCAAATGTTACCCCGGATTGGGTTGGTATGAAAATGGTTTTATTATTCTCAACTATTGCAGTAGGGCAAATTTCATAACCCAGTTCCACTTCGCTTTTCCATACTGCAGACATGGTATCAGCCGATGTTGAGATACCATATATGTTACCTTCCATCGTTTTTCCAAATACAAGGGTGCTATCTGATGATAATCCAATCGACTCTCTTATTCTAATCGTCGGTACCTGTTTTCTCCAGATAATATTTCCGGTATTGTCTTCAAAGGCAGTCATATACCGGTCAGGGGCTACTATAAATATTCTGTGGTTCGCAGCTACCGGGAAAACAGCAGCGGGTGAAAACATCCTGTTCCCGCTTCCGTTATTCCATTTCCACACCAGGTTTCCGTTGGATAGATCCAGGCAATAAAAATCATTGTTCCAGCAGCCGAAATAGATCATCTTATTATAAATAAGAGGTTTTGTAACCACAAATCCTTTTACGTCATTGAATTCCCATTTCAGGGATCCATTCTTTAACTGAATTGCTCTGAAATGCCCATCTGAAGAACCTATATAAACCAACTGCTGATCAATTACCGGATTGCCTAATACAGCACCATTTGTCTTAAATTTCCACAAGAGCTTACCATTCTTCACCGAAAGTGCATAAATGCAGGAATCTGAAGAACCTGCTATTACCATTTTTTTATTTACAGCAGGAATGGAATAGATCTTTCCGGAGGTTTTATATTTCCATTTCAATTTTCCATTGCTTTTATCAAGAGCAATGAACTCACCATTAGTATTGGTGGTGAATACAAGATCTTTAATAAAGGCAGTTCCCGAACCAATATCACTATTGCTCTGGTAATTCCATTTTTCTTTAACACCAGGGAAACTATCATTCATGGCATAGGAGGGATGAGGCCATGTTTTTGACGAATGCTGAAAATCCAGGTTCTTAAGGGCTACTGTGGCCCATACTGGTTTTGTTACCACACCAGGCGTTCTTTCGGCATAGGTTACCGTGTCATTTTTGATAGAAACGATATTATATCCTCCATATTCAGCTTTGGCCCGCAGGTTTGAGCGTCCCATGACACCAGGAATACCTTCGAAATTTAACTGGTGATTGCTATGGCCGTGACCACAAAGGATCAATTCAATATCTTTTGTTTTTAACCGGTCCAGGGCTTCAAACCAGTTATTGAGTCCTGCGTCCATGGGGTAATGATTGACAAAGATGACAGGAGTATTGTCAGGAATGGTTTTAAGAACCGAATCAAGCCATTCAATATTTTCTCTTGGGATCTGGCCGGGGCCCATTCGCATGTTAGGTCCGCAGGCTGTGCCCAGGAATACATATTTTCCGGCTTTGAATTTAAATGTTTCACTTCCGAAAACCTGTTTAAATATATTGGCCCCGCTTTCAGACCAGTTGCCGTCATGATTACCGGGAACGATATACCATGGTTTGGTCAGACTATCCAGTATCTGTTTGGCCAGTTTTTCTTCTTTATCAGCGCCAAATTCAGTGATATCTCCGGAAATAACTACAAACTGCAG
>CAMLGP010000686.1 GCA_946479535.1 uncultured Bacteroidota bacterium | reverse complement strand
AGGATTCAAATTTATGTCTTCGATTGATGAACAAACCAAACTGCGGATAGCGATCCAGAAATCAGGCCGGCTGCATGAAGATTCCATGCGACTGCTGAAGGAATGCGGAATCGATATCTCCAATGGCGGCAACAAACTAAAGGCAGCTGCAGGAAATTTTCCACTGGAAGTCTTTTTTCTTAGGGATGATGATATTCCCCAATACGTGGAAGATGCTGTGGCTGATGCCGGTATTGTTGGTGAGAATGTAGTATATGAAAAGAAGAAAGAAGTGGAAGTGCTGGAACAACTGGGTTTTGGGAAATGCCGCCTGTCGCTGGCTGTTGGAAGAAATGAGGTTTTTGATAAATCGGCACTCAACGGAAAACGCATTGCTACCAGTTATCCAGTGCTATTGCAGCAGTACCTGGATAATAATAAGATCAAAGCAGAGATCCATGAGATCAGTGGAAGCGTAGAAATAGCTCCGGGCATTGGACTGGCAGATGCTATCTGTGATCTGGTAAGCAGCGGTTCAACACTGTTGACCAATGGTCTCAAAGAAGCCGAAACAATTCTAAACTCACAAGCTGTATTGATACAGAATAAACAGCTTTCTCCTGAAAAACAGAAATTATTACAAAGGCTGCAGTTCCGCATCCGGTCTGTAAAGAAAGCGAAGAACAATAAATATATTTTGCTAAATGCTCCGGATGATAAACTGAACCAGATCATCAGCCTGCTTCCCGGAATGAAGAGTCCCACCGTATTGCCATTGGCTCAGCCAGGCTGGCACAGTGTACACAGTGTTATCGATGAAAATGATTTCTGGAATATTATCGAACAATTGAAAGACACAGGTGCACAGGGAATACTGGTTGTTCCCATTGAAAAGATGATCATTTAATATTTATGAATCTACCATGCAATGATATTACACACAGGGGTATACTTTCCGGCGATCCATCTGGCCAGAAAACAATAAAAAATAGCAGATGGGCTGCTCAGGTAATACAATTACATACAGTGGAATACTTATTGGCGCTACATCTGGCCAGGAAAAATAAAAGATAAACGGATGAACCTGATTAATAATCCTAAACGAAAAGATTGGCCAAACCTGCTGGCGAGGCCTGTGCTTGATGCACTTTCTTTGGAAAAGAAGGTGAGGAAAATACTCAATAGAGTAAAGAAAGAAGGAGATCGTGCTGTTAAACAATTCACGAAGGACTTTGATGGAGTAAAATTGAAAGGCCTTATTGTAACAGATAAGGAAATCAATGACGCCATCAGGCAGGTTCCCGAAGAATTGAAACAGGCCATTCGCACTGCAAAGGAAAATATAGAAAAATTTCATTCTCTGCAGATCAAACCAATTGAATATGTAGACACGATGCCTGGTGTGAGATGCTGGCGAAATGGAGTGGCCATTACAAAAGTCGGCTTATATATTCCTGGCGGTACAGCGCCACTTTTTTCCACTGTATTGATGTTAGGAATTCCGGCAAAACTAGCCGGTTGCAAAGAGATCGTTCTTTGTTCTCCACCATCAGGGGAAACGGGTAAACTGCATCCTGCCATATTGTTTGCTGCCAAAGAAGTGGGTATTACAACCATCATAAAAGCAGGAGGTGTGCAGGCTATTGCGGCAATGGCTTATGGAACGGAAACAATTCCGCAGGTATATAAAATATTTGGACCGGGTAATCAGTATGTGAATTGCGCAAAACAACTGGTGCAATCAGAAGGTATCGCTATTGATATGCCGGCTGGTCCCAGTGAAGTTTGTGTTCTGGCAGATGAAACAGCCAATCCTGCTTTTGTTGCAGCTGATCTTTTATCACAGGCAGAACATGGTGCCGATAGTCAGGTATTGCTGGTTAGCACCGATAAATCAGTTTTATTAAATGTGAATGAGGAGATAGAGAAACAGGCAGCTTTATTGCCTCGCAGGAAACTGGCGCTTCAGGCACTCTCCAATAGTAAACTGATCCTACTTAAATCACTGGAAGATGCTATTGACCTGGTGAATGCCTATGCTCCGGAACATTTGATCATTGCTGCAGCCAATGAAGAAACTATCGCGAAGCAAATATTCAATGCAGGATCTGTTTTCCTGGGAAATTATTCTCCCGAAAGCGCGGGCGATTATGCAAGCGGTACTAATCACGCATTACCTACCAATGGGTATGCAAAGTCCTATGCGGGCGTGAGTGTGGACAGCTTTGTGAAAAAGATCACCTGGCAAAAACTGACTGCCCGTGGCTTGCAGAATATCGGGCAAACTATAATAACTATGGCAGAAGCGGAAGGCCTGCAGGCCCATGCCAATGCCGTTAAAATCAGATTGGATCAATTAAATGCTGAATCATGAGTTTTAACCTGGAGGCTTTGATAAGGCCGAATATAAAAAAGCTGACACCCTATTCATCTGCGAGGGATGAATTCAAGACACCTGCGGGAGCAGGAAAGAAAATGACTTTTCTTGATGCAAATGAGAATAGTCTTGGCTCTCCGCTCACACACTGGTATAACCGTTATCCTGACCCTTATCAGCATAAATTAAAAGAAGCGATCAGC
>CAMLGP010000685.1 GCA_946479535.1 uncultured Bacteroidota bacterium | reverse complement strand
AGAATGCAATTCACCTGGTCATTGGAAAGACCATCTTTGGAAGTGATCCTTTCAAAAAATAAAGAGGGCAACTGGGCGGAACAGATAACAGTAGTAACCAAAAAGGCCAATAAAAGAAAAACGCTTCTGTTCATACCGTGTTTTACCCGGCTAAAGGTAAGCAGTAATCATTTTTAGGGTATTCGTCTTAATAATAATTGCCGGTCCCGCCAATGGCGGGACCGGCAAACTCCCAAATGCTGGAATCAATTACCTTTTTAAAGGCTCACTGTATATGAAATCGTCAAGTACCACCAGATCTTTAGTTCCACCCTGGGAAATATCTTTCTCACCGTCAATCAATCTTCCTTCATGTCCTACCTGTACTTCCGTAACATCTGCATTTGGAAAATAAACTCCCAGGAAAGAGAAGCTGCTATTATTATCGTGAGGCGGTACAAAAAACCGTCCAAGGCTTTTTTGGTCACTATAGAACTCTATGTATGTGGAATTGGTTTTGTCCACATCTGAAAACACTGCTCCAAATGCTTTTACTGATGCGTCTGTACTGGTGCCAGCTACCTGGAATGATACAGGCCATAGGTTTGTTCCTACTACCGCAAAGGCTTTATTACCACTGAAGGATGCGAATTCAGTACTGGCCTGTGGATTCACTTCTGAAAATCGGCTGGCACTTACCATTGCAACATCTGCTGCTGCATAAACTGCACCTCTTTGTAATGATTCCGACGCACCTGCTTCTGTTGGATTGAAGAAATTGGCTGGTAGCTTTTTGCCATTGAGTGAATCAGGCACACCATCCCAATTTATTTCGCGGCGGCCGCCTGTTTTTCCGATGGTGATATTAACAGGTCCCAACTGGTTTCTGAATTCTGTCATTTTAGCCGTGATATCGCCATTAGCAGAAAAAACCACTGCTTTATCGTTTGTTGTTTCTTTTTCGCATCCGGCAATAAGAATTCCAAAGGTTAGTGTTATCAGTGCCCGGCCCACTATATCAATAAGTCGCTGTTTCATTTTAGGAGCATTTAAGATGTAAAAGTATTGTAAGGTGGGTTGCCGGACTATCCCCGAATTAGGGGAGAGAGAATTGTAAAATCCATTATCCATTTATCAACTATAAAGCTGATTTCGGCTCGTCATATAAAAAATCATCCATCACCACAAGGTCCCTGGTACCGCCGCTGCTCACATCCTTTGTTCCTGCTGCCAAAAGTCCGTTGCCGGATATGATCTTTACTTTGGTAACTTTTTCATCCGGGAAGAAAACGCCGAGAAAAGAAAACTGGCCACTGGGTGACTGTGGCACTTTGTATACGCCAAGGCTCTTACTCCCGTTGAAGAATTCTATTGAGCTGGAATTGGCATCATCCACATCATTGAAGACCACACCAAATCCTTTGATGAATGCATCGGTAGTTGTGCCAGGCACTTTGAAAGTACATTCCGTTGTTGTGTTGCCCATGTAAACAAAAAGTCTTTTCGGGGTAAACCGGTTGAACTGGTCTGCATAAGAAGCGTCCACTTCGCTGAAGTCAGTAGAATCAACACGGAAGCTGGTCCCTGTATTGGTCATGATCAAACCTCTCTTGCGGCCATTTGCATCAGCAGCGCTAGATGAACCGAAGAAATCAAAAGGGAAATTATTTTGATTGGTAAAGTTTGCAGGTACCCCATCCCAGTTAACTTCACGTCTACCGCCGGTAGCACCCGGAGCGTTATTCAATGTTGCACCCAGTGTATTCCTGAATTCATTCATTTTAGCAACAATGCCTAAGCTGTCACCGGCACTTTTGAATTCCTGTGCATTAACTGCTGGAGTCTGGGGAGGATTGTTGCCATAACCATTATTGTCCTTTTTGCATGCTGTAAATACTGCTACTGATGTCAATAACACAGCAGCAATTTGAAATAGATTCCTTTTCATGATAAATGTTTTTAGGTGATTTGTCTTTTGCGTTTAGTGCAGTACAAAGATGGTTCTGCAGAAAGGCGTATACAATCGCCGAAAGCGTTAGGCTTTATCACTGAAAATGGGGAGGGAGAATTTCGAAATATTGAAATTGGGAAATTTCGAAATTTATTAAAGTCACCTTATGAATTTCGGTTTAAATGCTATTGCTTATTTAAGTGGGGCTTCAGCAGAAAGAGATTTCCCAATTTCGACATTTCAAAATTTCAAAATAGCAGCACTACTCTTGCTTATTATTTATGATCTTCACTTCTGTGGAAGTGCCAGCAATTTCCAGTTTCATTGATTCCATTAGTTTTAATACCTGGAAATTGATCTGTTCTTTAACAGTATTGAATTCTTTTTGGGTGATGGGACCAGTGAAATATTCAACCAGGATCTGAAATGCAGAATGGGTGATATCATTCAATAGAACTGTAGAGCTTTCAATTTCCGGGCGGTCCAGTATTTTCCTGATATTTATAATGAACTGGTCCAGTTCAGCAGAGCCTGTAGATAAACCAATATCCAAGCGCAGCTCACCTTTTCTTTGAGTGCGAAGGGAGAGATTATCCAGAATACTGTCTACCATCTGCTTGTTGGGAGATCGG
>CAMLGP010000684.1 GCA_946479535.1 uncultured Bacteroidota bacterium | reverse complement strand
CGGCTATGATGATTTTGTTGGCGAAGTAATTTCCGCCCTGCGTGTTGCTGACACAGGCGTAATGCTGCTCAATGCCGAAATGGGTGTTGAAGTAGGCACTGATATTATCTGGGACTACACAGAAAGATTCAAAACCCCAATGATCTTTGCAGTCAATAAACTTGACGATGACAATGCAGATTTTGACCGGACCGTAAGGGAAGCCAAAACGCATTTCGGAAATAAGATAGTAGTGGTGCAATACCCCCGACAGGTAGGTTCCGGTTTCCATGAGATCATTGATGTGCTTCGCATGACCCTGTATAAATTCAAGGACACAGGTGGCAAGCCAGAGAAATTGCCGATCCCTGATGAAGAAAAAGGCCGCGCTGATGAATTACATAAAGAATTGATAGAAGCCATTGCCAGCAATGATGAAACCCTGATGGAAAAGTATTTCGACAAAGGGGAACTGGATGAAGACGAAATGAAAACCGGTATGAAGAAAGCCATGATCAATCATGATCTTTTTCCATTATTCTGTCTTTCTGCTGAAAGGAATATGGGTAGCGGCCGGCTGATGGGATTCATTGACAATGTTTGTCCCAGCGCCAATGAAATGCCTCCACAGCAAACAAAAAGAGGAGATGAATTGAATTGTGACGCAAATGGTCCCGCCTGTATTTTCATTTACAAAACCATTAGTGAACCACATGTTGGTGAGCTTTCTTTCTTCAAGGTTTATTCTGGCACCATAAAAAGTGGTATGGAACTGGAAAATGAAACCACAGGTGTTACAGAAAAGATCAGCCAGCTTTTTTTGGTAGAAGGCAACAAGCGAAGCAGTGTAAACGAACTGGTGGCAGGAGATATTGGCGCCACGCTCAAATTGAAAAATACGCACGTTAATAATACGCTTCATGCAAGAGGAAAGAATTATGAATTGAATTCAATAGAATTTCCTTCACCCAATATGACAGTGGCAATTGAAACACTCAGAAAAGGGGAGGAAGAAAAACTATCACAGGCACTTCACCAATTGAGAGAAGAAGATCCAACGTTGCTGGTGGAGATATCTCCTGAATTAAAGCAGACACTGATCCATTGTCAGGGAGATATGCACCTGGCGGTTGCCAAATGGAAGATTGAGCATAACCACAAACTGGAAGTGAAGTTTATAAAACCCCGGATTGCTTACCGCGAAACCATTCGGAAAATGGCCGATTCCAGTTATCGGCATAAAAAACAGAGTGGAGGCGCGGGTCAGTTTGGTGAAGTGTACATGCGTATTGAACCATGGTATGAGAATATGGCCGAACCCAAAGACCTGACGGTTCGCGGAAAGGAAATCCATGATCTGGATTGGGGTGGTAAACTGGTATTTTATAATTGTATTGTGGGTGGTGCTATCGATACCAGATTCCTTCCTTCCATTCTGAAAGGAGTAATGGAAAAAATGCATAATGGGCCTTTAACCGGTTCCTATGCCCGTGATATAAGGGTATCAGTTTATGATGGCAAGATGCATCCTGTAGACAGTAATGATATATCCTTCAAAATTGCAGGATTGCAGGCATTCCGCCAGGCATTTCAGCAGGCTGATCCGCAAATACTGGAACCCATTTACCAGGTGGATGTACTTTGTCCGGATGATCTTACCGGCGCTGTAATGGGTGACCTGCAAAGCCGTCGCGCTATTGTGGAGGGGATTGATAGTGAGGGCCATTTCCAGAAAGTGGTAGCCAAGGTACCGCTGGCAGAAATGGATGGATATTCATCTTCACTGAGATCCATTACGCAGGGCAGGGCCAAATTCAAAATGCATTTTAAGGGATATGAGCCTTTGCCGTTTGATCTGCAACGAAAACTGATTGATGAATATAGCAAAACAGCCAAGGAAGAATACGCCTAGTGAATTTGAAATTTTGGAATTGGGAAATTTCGAAATTTAAAGACAGCATTTTAACTAATTGGCCGTTTCTTATGGAAACGGCCATTCAATTTCGAAATTTCCCAATTCCAAAATTTCGAAATCTATTAAAAGCTGATGCATTCCTTTAGTTCCCTCTCAGTATATGAAACTTTATACTGGTCCAGTACATCCTGCGGCACTCCATTCCATTGATTAGGGGTGTTACCTGCATAGCCGATATCCTTAACGCCCATTTCAGAAGTATAGAAACCGGTAGTAGTAAGATTGCGCATCAGATTGAAGAAAGCTACCCCCTGTGCCATTTCCGGTTTTGCTTTTTCGGGATAAGCGATCTGATCTATCATTTCAATCTGTTGTGTAGCACTGCAATCCACAAATGATTTATCATAACTTTTGAAGCACTGCATATCCACCCAGCGTAATCCGCCACGCAATGGGGTCTGGTGCTGCGGCATATCTTTCACGATGAATTCAATCCATTCAGGCACTTTGGCATCTGAGGCACTACCACTTATTTCATCTTTTGGTATAATGATATCAGCGAGAACGGTGATGGTTGCCATTTCATGGTCTGTAAAAAATTTATCCATCGACTGCACTTCCTGCTCATGCTTCAATTCATCCGGATTCCGATCTATGGTAAATTCCGGTC
>CAMLGP010000683.1 GCA_946479535.1 uncultured Bacteroidota bacterium | reverse complement strand
TAGGTGTTAGGTGTTAGGTGTTAGGTGTTAGGTGTTAGGTGTTAGGTGTTAGGTGTTAGGTGAAAATGCCATGTAACATAGTTTATTGTTCATTGCTGAAAATATTTACTCACATTGTTATCTTCACATCTAAAATCTAAAACTTAACACCTAAAACCTAATATCATGAAGATCCAGCTCTGGGCGATCGGAAAAAACAATGAGCCCTATGTAAAATCAGGTGTGGAAGATTTTACGAAACGCATCTCTAATTACTTCAGGGTGGAATGGAATATTATACCGGTTCCTAAGAATGCAGGTATGATGAGTGAGATGGACCTGAAGAAAAAAGAAGGCGAGCTGATCCTTGATTGGCTCGAAAATGAAGATTACCTGGTAGCGCTGGATGAACATGGCAAATCGATGAGTTCGGAAAAGCTGGCAACTTTTTTACAGGCCCGCGCCAATGAAAGCACGAAGCGGCTGGTGTTTGTGATCGGCGGGGCTTTCGGACTGGATGAATTGATTTTGAAAAGGGCAAATTATACCTGGAGTTTGTCTGATCTCACATTTCCGCATCAGTTGGTCCGGTTAATACTGGCCGAACAGGTTTACAGGGCCTGTACAATCCTCAGAAACGAGAAATATCATCACAAATAAGGGAAATAATATACAAAATGGGCGAAACTGCTTCTTATGGTACTTATTGATGTGTAAGCTCCGTAGGAGCCGCCTGTTTATAGAAATGGTTGAGATAAGGATTTTCAACTCCGCAGGAGTTACCTGATTAATGATTAGTTCAGGCGACTTCTACGAAGTCCTGATCCTGGTTAGGAAGATTTTCTAGAAACAGGATGCCCCTGCGGGGCAACAAAGTCTATAAATAGCAACCTGAATTAATTGAAAACAGATGGCAGAACTAGTTGTAGTCTTCGTCCGATTTATATATCATTCCCAAATAAGTTATATTTTCGGCCATCAAGTAACTGTTTATGGACTTATCGATAACCCTTGTCATTATTATTGTTACAACGCTGGTGTCATTAGGAGGATTCAGTAATCATAAGATCATTGATGATCTGATCTTTTATCCGCCTGCTATTTCGGAGCGCAACCAGTGGTACCGGTTTATTACCTGTGGGGTTATTCATGCAGACTGGGGACACCTGTTGTTCAATATGTATGCACTGTACATTTTTGGTGCGGGTCAAAACAAGTCGGGCGTAGAATACATCTTCCGGGAGATTTACGGGGATAAGGGTCCTATCCTATACCTGGTTATGTATATAGTGGCATTGGCAGTATGCCTGATCCCAACTTATACTAAGCATAAAGATGATTATGGGTATCGTAGTCTGGGGGCATCGGGCGCAGTATCGGCGGTGGTATTTGCGTATATTCTTTTCTACCCGGTATCTGGCATGGGCATTATTTTTCTTCCTCTTTTTATACCGGGCTTTTTGTTTGGAGCCCTGTACCTGCTACTATCTTCCTGGTTCGCCAAAAAAGGGCATGGAAATATTAATCATTCTGCGCATATATGGGGAGCAGTCTTCGGAGTTGCCTTTATTATTGTGGCTTGCCGGTTATTTTCAGATTACCCGGTCTTAAGAGCTTTTATCGAACAGGTAAGGAATATGGACCTTAGCAGGATTATTACATTCGGCAATTATTGATAAGGAATCATCAGGGGAAACGAACCTTATAGGTTCTGCTTCCATGTTTAAAAGACGGGGACATTCATGTTTTTTGCCCCGGATCGGCGAACCTTATAGGTTCAGGGCTGATGTTTAAAATGCCAGGTATCCATGTTTGGGGAATTGATATATAAAATTAAAAAATAAGAATTTAAGAGATCCTCTCTAACCACGGATGGCTAAAAAATGTACATTACTTCAGTAGTTAGCCCATTTAATATATTATTATTCAGTTTTTTACCGCAGATGAAAAGTCTTCAAGCCTCTTCTGAAATGATAAAAAAACGGCCTTTCGCCTGCTTTTCCATCCAGGCTGCAGCACCTTATAGGTTGGCCTGGTTTGCTCAGCATGAGGTAGTCTTGCAGCCTGCCTTAAATTATATTCACATTTGGCTCTGATTGGTTTGCTTTTTGTACTTTTATCCCACGGAAGTCACCCTGGCCTGATATAAACGGTTATTACCAACCCATCATTTACTATAACCGGCATAAAAGCTCCCAGTTGTTGATTATTTTCCACTACTCCAACAATTCTTCGAAAATTCCACACCTAACGGATGGTTAAGACAATCCCTCTGATCCTGTTATTAGTATTGTCCTCACTATCTCCTGTGGTATCCTCCAACTGATTTTCTCCTATACCAATGATTGCCATGACAGAAATGTTCTGTCTGTGAATCTGTATTTATTAATTAAAATTAAAATGGAATGGTATGAGAAATTTTACACTATCTCTTTTTTCAGTCCTTATTCTTTCGGCCGCATCTTTTTCTTCCAACGCTCAAACCGCTACCTGCGCCTCTGCAAATGGCATGGTAGCCACTAGCCTGAAACTGAATGACGACTGCTACCTGTTTGTGCAGTTTGCATTGCCCAATTCAATCGTCAGT
>CAMLGP010000682.1 GCA_946479535.1 uncultured Bacteroidota bacterium | reverse complement strand
CCTGTAACTGATATCAGTTATGTTTATGACGATGCGGCCAAAACTGTTCAGGTCATTATTAAACAGCTACAACCCGGTGGCAAGATCTTTAAGCTGCCAGTCGATATCGATATTTATGAAGGCGATAAGAAAACCCGCGCTACAGTGTGGGCCAATAACGCAACAGATACCTTTACTTTTAAATACAATCAAAAACCTTCTCTTGTCAATGTTGATGGAGATAAGATCCTGCTTTGGAGCAAAACCGATAATAAAACACTGGACAATTATTTCTATCAATATAAATATGCAGGCAATTACCTCGATAGAAAAGAAGCGATTGATTTTGCAGTTGCCAGACAGGATGATCCCAAGGCCGTAGACTTCCTGAAGACAACACTCAATGATAAATATGCCAATCTCCGCAATTATGCAATTAGCAAATTAGATATGCGGAAAGACCTTGTAAAAAAGACAATGGAATCTACGCTCCTGAACCTCGCTAAAACTGAAAAATCATCTGTTGCTCGTGGCAATGCACTCGGAGCATTGATCGCATACATGAAACCCGAATACGCTTCTTTATTTAAAGCAAACATCAACGATTCATCTTATACTGTTTCCGGCAATTCACTAATTGGTTTATATACGCTTGACCCTTCCCGCGCAGTAACCATCGCAAAAGAATTATATGGCAAACCTTCAAAAGGTGTATTAAAGGATGCCCTTCAAAACATACTTATACAGGCTGGTGATGAATCTGTAGGTACTGAAATGATCGATGAATTTGCATCGCTCCCCATTGGAGGGCCCAAATTCCAGATGCTTGAAACGGTAGCTACTTTCCTGGAAAAATCAGACAAGGCAGACCTTGTTAAAAAGGGCGTTACTGAATTGGTAAAGCTCCGCGATGGTGTTCCGGAAGGCTTCCGTAGCCAAACTGACCCTGCATTAAATGGAGCATTGAAAGCAATTCTCACTGCCAAAATGAATACAGTAAAACAAAAAGCTGATCCTGCCATGCAGGGTGTTATTGATTTTATTAAAGCTTCTTTGCCAGAAGCTGAAAAGAAAGGCTTTTAAATTTAAAAGGCACTATCTAAAATTAAAATGGCTATCCTCCGGGACAGCCATTTTTTTTACCTTTTACTTTTGAATTTTGACTTTAGATTACCAGCTTCCACTTGCACCACCTCCACCACCACTTCCGCCTCCAAAGCCTCCAAATCCTCCGCCACCGCCTGACCAGCCGCCGCCCCCACCACCACCTGACCATCCACTTCCGCCTCTACCACTATTCATCAGGCTTCCCAATAACCACCATGCTCCAATTCCTCCATAGCCACGGCGAGACATCATTCCGCCTCCTCTATTTCTACCACCACCAAATAAGGCAACAAGAATAATAATGATAAAAATCGCGAGCGCACCTATTCCTGATCCTTTACCCTTTTTACTACCATAACCTTCTGGCGCCTTATATTCTCCGGCTGCCGCCTTCATAATATCATTCACGGCATCATCAATTCCCCGATAATAATTCTCCTGCTTAAAAGCAGGAACAATATCATGGCTGATAATACTCTTTGCTGTAACATCAGGGATGGCTCCTTCCAGCCCATAACCAACCTCAATCCGCACTTTGCGGTCATTTTTGGCTATCAATAATACTATTCCATTGTTATTCTGCTTTCCACCCACACCCCAGTCACGCAATATCTTCAGACCTACATCTTCAATTCCATAATCACCAATTGTTGGAATTATGACCACTGCCACCTGGTTGGAGGTGCTATCATCATAAGCCACCAGCTTTCTTTCTAGGTCCTGGACCTGTTCAGCAGTAAGTGTTCCCGTAAGATCATTCACCAGCCGCGGAGGGCTCGGCCTTGAAGGCACCACCTTTTCAATCTGTGCCGACGCACAGACTGCTACAAACACCGTAAAAAGAAGCAATAATTTTTTCATGTTCATCATTTGCCGAAGACAATATCATCCGGCAATTCATTTTTATCCGTTCCTTTATCGTATGGGAAATTCTTTTCTAACGCCTCTCCTATTTGCACCGCACAATTGGCAATGCCTTCTGCATAACTCTGATTATTGAAATTTCCCAGCATTTCCCTTACGCGATTATTCCAATAAGAGGTTCCCACCTTTTGATGAATACCTTCATCACCAAAGATCGCCAGTTGTCTGTCTTTTACAGCCACATAGATCAAAACCGCATTGCGATTTTCCGTTCTTTCCATTTGCAGGGAAAAGAATATTTCTGCAGCCCGGTCAATAGCATCTACCCAGCGGCATCTGCTTTCTACAAATACTCTCAATTCACCACTGGTGCGCTGCTCGGCATGCTTTACCGATTTCACAATAAGGCGAGCTTCCTCTTCTGTGAAGAAAGGCATCTTCTTTTTAAAAAATCGAAACAAGGCAATGCTGATTTAAGGTGATAATAATTCCCTGTTAACTGGTTAATTGAAATCGATCTTGGTATCATTCGATCCAGGTGGCGCTACATAGTTCGGCTTCTCTTTGAATCCAAACATTCCCGCCAGCATATTGGCTGGAAAACGAACGATCCTTGAATTAAAGTA
>CAMLGP010000681.1 GCA_946479535.1 uncultured Bacteroidota bacterium | reverse complement strand
GATTACCCAGGTTAACTGTCAGCCAGATATACTTTGTATTGCCACTGATCTCAACTGCAATGGGTATATCCAACCCTTCCTTGGTAAGTGTTACTGAAAATTTTTCCTTTCCGGCATCCTTTACCAGATCCTTCACATCATATCCTAATTGTACCAGTTTTTCCCGAAGCTGTAAGCGTGTAGTCTGGTCACAGCTTTGCTGGCCGTTAACATTAGCTATTATTGCGAAAGAGATTAGGAAAAGGGTGGCAAAATGATGGAGTTGGTTGCGCATAGATGGTCCGTTTTGGTGAGCCTGCAATGAACAAAACTATTCAGTGGCATCCCATCCGTACTATTGGGTATTTTAGACATCCTGAAACCCCTATACCTAATTCTTGCTGTATTCCTTAACAACTCCCGGCCACATGATCTGTATTTCTCCTATCAGTTTTTCAAAAGCCTTTCTTTCAGTTGATAGTCTGAGATTATCCACCTCATCCTGCTTCTTCCACGCATTGGCACTTTTATTTTCATTTTCGGTAGCTTCTGCCAGGCCATAGAGATATTCAGTCTGCACATCAAATAATGCCATTGAAGCTGTAGTTACCACCTTCACTTCTTTATTCCTGAGATAACCAAGACTGAAAATATTCTGTGCTCCATAATTCTTTGTACCTATTTTGAACTCCGTATCAAAGGTGTAGACCAGGAGCATATTCGCTTTCATTTTTGCTGCTGCCAATCGCAGGTCCTTTATCGATTTATAATTATACGGAAGCAGTAGCCGGTTAAAAGGTGCTGCCTGTCTCACTCCACTCATTTCATTCAGTTTTTTCAAACCTTCATCTTCTCCTGCATCCCTTGTAAGTATGAGTGAAAAATTCTGATCACTGGTATTGGGGCTTCCATGAACCCGGTGATAACTATAACTTGTATATAGTGGATGCTGAATCCTGGCAATGGCAATATTGACAGGAAAATCGGATGTTGGTTTATTGGAAAGTAATTTGGAAATATCCTCATCTGCCAGCGTTGAGATCTTTACATCACTACCCGGAGTTACATATTTAAGACTGCAGGAAGTGGACAAAATAATAATTGACAGGACATATATCAGACGTTTCATGGTTTCTGGTTTTTAGAGCAGGATGCAGGGACTTGAGTAATTGCATAGCTGCCTGTAACATTATTTTTTCTGCCTGAATAATGAATGAGGAATATCCAGGTCTCACGCCGCCCTGTTTTAATGAGGTAACTTTATCTATTGCCATGATGTAAAACCTTTATAATGATGAAATACACAGCACTACTGCTGCTAACAGGCCTTATTTGCAGCACTACCCTTTTTGGCCAGTATCGTAAAACAGTCCTTGTAAAAGCGGGAGATGATGTTGCCCAGGCTTATTCTCCCAATGGATTTTACAGGTTTCCGCAGTTCACAGAAGCTTCATTATATAATGTAAAACGCCAGGGGCAATCCAGTATGAAGTTTAATTATAACCTCTTTACGGATCGCATGCAGTTTATCAACAACGAAGGTGATACCATGGATATGATGAATCCGCTCAGATTTGATTCCATGGTGATTGATAGAACAATCTTCTTTTATAAATCAGAGACCGGTTTTCTGGAACTGATTGGAACGGCCTGGCCCATTCGTCTTTTAAGCAAAACGGATATCAAACTAAAAACAGAATCAATAGGCGCTTATGGTGGGTCCAATTCCACCTCTTCAGTAGACAGGATGAAAACCGTGATGGTTGGGACCACTATGTACAATTTTAAATCGAACGAAAATATAACGATTAAACAGGCGGTTGACTGGTACTGGATGGGTGAAGATGGACATATAATGAAAGCAACCCGTAGAAATCTAAATACCCTGCTATCTCCCGAAAAGGCCCATATTGCCAATGATTTTATCAAACAGAATAACATAAAGTTTGACAGGGAAGCCGATCTCATTAAATTATTAGTAGCATTACGATAATCGTGTTTCTACGATCAGGTCTCTATTTTATTCCTTATCAATAGTTTGAGAAAGCAGTATTCAGCTTCTTTTCTCATTGGTATTTCAAGGAAAGTTTTTTTTAAGAAAAGCCATACCATTACTTGACATAGCTCCCATTTTTATGTAGGTTTGTATCTCCTCCCATCCCATAAAAAACACAGAAGTATATTCCTTTTAATCTCCGCGTCCTCTGGGATCCGTTCACCCTTATTTCCAGAAACTAAAAACTTTTGTGTATGAAAAAAATCAACACGTTATTAAAGAATGAAAATGTGCTCGCAACTGTTATCATCGCAGGTGTATTTGTGCTTACTGCAGCGATTACAATTTACGCGCTTTACAGAGGTTAATATCTGTTATAACTCATTCAATTATAAACCGGCCCTGGCCGGTTTTTTTGTGAAAACCCTGACTTACTGCCATTACATATCCCTTTTCCTGGCCTCTTCAGGTTATGATCTCTTATATTCCCACCTTCCCGTAAATGATATACCCTTCGGGGAATTACTGATGGAGGAACACCTTTTACCGATTCCGGGAAAACCGGGAGCCAATAGGTGAAGAAACAGTGCTTTCCTGCCAGCTT
>CAMLGP010000680.1 GCA_946479535.1 uncultured Bacteroidota bacterium | reverse complement strand
ATATTCAACAGCATACTTTTTGAAAAGCCAAACCCCCTGAAGAATGAGATCAACCTGCTTCAGCATTTTAAAGGCTGGGTTATCAAAACACCACAAGCAGTATTTAATCCTCACGAAGCAACCCTGATGGATTTCCGTACCAGCCAGCATCACGGGACCAGCTTTGTATACATAATGCCATTTTCATCAAATATGGCACTGGTTGAGTATACTTTATTTACGCCGACGCTTTTATATCCCAATCAATATGATGAAGGGCTACGTCAGTATATAAAAGATTTTGTATTTAAAGGGCCCTATAAAATTGATGAGGAGGAATTTGGGACCATTCCAATGACCAATCACCGCTTCCAGACCCGGAAAAATAATATCATTAATATTGGAACAGCCGGAGGGCAGACCAAAGCATCCAGCGGATATACCTTTCAATTCATCCAAAAGCATTCAGCCTCTATTGTAAACCTGCTAAAAAAAACAGGGAAACCCTATGATGAAAATGCCGAAGTGCCAAAGCGCTTTCATTTTTATGATACCATTCTGCTGAATATACTTCAGGGAAAGACCTACCCCGGCAAAGACATATTTGTTGAGCTGTTTAAAAAAAATGAACCCCAGGCTGTCCTGAGGTTTCTGGATAATGAGAGTTCATTAAAGAGTGAATTAAAGATCATTTCATCCCTGCCTAAATGGCCCTTCCTGAAAGCCGCCTTTAACACTACAGTTTTGAAGCGGCAAAAAAAGAGCACTGCCAAATAACCGGATACTGCTTATTGATCAGGATCCAGTGACATGAACTCCCTCTTTACAGCTTTGAGCATACTAAACAATTGGGCTACCTGTATCAGCAACATCACTACCAGTGCAAGTAATACATACCAGGGAAGCTTCACCTTATCAAGATTGGTGAGATTCTGAAATTTTCTAAGATACCAGCCCGACAGCGCTCCTCCAAATGCCACGCCCACTAAAACGAAAGAAATAAGCGAGTAAACCACTTTCATGAACATGATGCGCATGGTGGAATATCCCACTTTGAAGTTCTCGAAAATCGCAGCAGGAATTATTAGAACTAAAGTTATCCAGCTCCAGTTACTGCGAAACCATCCGTCACTTAACGAGAAGTTCAACATCAGGATCAATACAATTGAAAGAAGTCCCCAGGGGAACAGCAAAAAGGTGGAAGGCTTGCCTGGCTTTATAGTTGGCATGGTGGAATATTTAAAGAAAGATAGTGCAAAATCCTGATTATTTTTTTACAGTGGCACGGATATACTCCGTGACTTCTATAAATGGTGCCACCCAGATCTCCTTCTCATGCTGCTTCAGGAAAATCAGCAGCTTCCTGTGCGCTTCAAGTGATACATTCAAAGAATGTTCACCACCTACCCCGTGGAAAAGAAAAACGAGGTAAGTATTATTGGCCATTGCAGATTTCACCTGTTCTATCAATTGCTCTCCCGTTTGTCCTACTACCGAAAAAGCTCCTACATTATATAAATCGATCTTGTTCATAGGAGGAAATATTCCTTCAACTCCTCTGGCAGAAACAAAATCCTTCTTATCAAGATAAAGAGAATCCCCAATCTTCATATCTCCACAGGGATAGGCAAATGATCGCTTTGTTTTTCCATCTAGCATTTGCAGAATAATATTATTCATTCTGAGTTCATCTCGCATGCGCTGTACTGTATACGTAGACAGGTCCTGATCTGGTTTTACCCATTCTCTTCCTGGTAGCTGGCCGGTACAGGGATGATAAATGCAATGATTGCCTAATTCATGCCGGTTTGCTTTAGCCACTTTTTTCCAGTCTTCTATTCGATTATAGAATCCCGGAAAAAACGTTGATAAATAAAAAGTGCCCTTGAGTTTCAGTGAATCCAGCAAAGGGATAACATTGTCAAGATGCACATTCAGTGCATCATCATAGGTTAGCGATACAGCACATTTTTTATTTTTCCAGGTAAGATTCCCCTGGGCCGAAAGCATAAATGCCAGGAAAATAAAAAGGGGAACTAAGAATAACTTTTTCATTATCAGCAGATATTATTTGCTTGCAAGTTTACAGTTTTAAATGGAAACACATAATTTTAATACAGACCAAAACCGGCGTTCATTTCTATTCTCCCGACATCAGAGAATATTTTTTTTCCGGTTCCGGGATGCACGTATGGATCGCCTGTGTGCAGTTGCCCTTTAAATTGAAGCTTCCCTGCAACAGCAGTTTCCACTTAATGGATTTCTCTATTATTTTCTGGTATTCATTACACCAGTACTCTACTATGCCTTCCCCCATATCAAAAAGACCACAAAGCCCACTACCAATCCAAGGATGCTACTACTCACCAGTTTAACCAGGTGAAGGTATTGCTCAATACCATTCCCTTTATACTACTGATCCTTGTGGCAATTTCATTACTCGCCGACGCAGGCCTTTGCTATATTATCTTATTGTTGTGGACGGACTAATGTTAGTCAAAGCAGTCTGTGGAACAATAGCCATGCTCTATTTCTAAAGTAGAAAAGCCAATAGCTCAGGAAAACTGCAGTCCACATAGTTTAGGTTTTTTATTAATGCGAGTT
>CAMLGP010000679.1 GCA_946479535.1 uncultured Bacteroidota bacterium | reverse complement strand
GCCCATTAATTACCAATTTGCTCCCGGGTTTTGGAGATATTTTTACCTTTCGCCAAAACTCCGGGAGCTTCAGTACCTTTGCGCCTTCATGAAAACAAGGTCTCTCAAGAAGGATAAGGTCAACATCATCACCCTGGGGTGCAGCAAGAATATGGTGGACAGTGAAGTCCTCAGTGGACAGTTGGTAGCCAATGAGATAGACGTTGTTCATGAGAACAAGAAGCTGGACCATAACATTGTGGTGGTCAATACCTGTGGATTTATAGACAAAGCCAAGGAGGAAAGCATTAATACCATTCTGGACCAGGTTGAATTAAAGCGCCGGGGAAAACTGGATAAGGTATATGTGACCGGCTGCCTGAGTGAACGCTACCGGAACAACCTGGAAGAGGAAATCCCTGAAGTGGACGCCTTTTTTGGCACCATGGAACTTCCCCTGATGTTGAAGCAATTCAACGCGGATTACAGATCCGAACTGGTTGGAGAGCGACTGTTAGCCACTCCCAAACATTACGCCTATTTGAAGATCTCTGAAGGCTGTAACCGCACCTGTGCTTTCTGCGCAATTCCCCTGATGCGCGGGCAGCATGTTAGTAAATCCATAGAAGATTTGGTAAAAGAAGCAGAAGGCCTGGTAAAAAAAGGTGTGAAGGAAGTAAAGCTGATATCCCAGGAGCTCAACTATAATGTCCTGGATATTTAAAAGAAAAGAATGTTGCCTGATCTGCTGAATCGCCTGGCAGATGTAAAAGGCCTTGAATGGATCCGTTTGCATTATGCTTATCCTTCCAAATTTCCTTTGGAAATACTGGATGTTATGCGCCAAAGGGATAATATCTGCAATTACCTGGATATGCCTCTTCAGCATGCTGCCAATAATATGCTGAAGGCAATGAAAAGGCAGATCACCCGTGAGGAAATGGAAGACCTGATCCAGGCAATCCGTGAAACAGTACCTGGCATTTGTTTACGCACTACATTAATTGCCGGATTTCCTGGTGAAACGCAGGATGATGTGGAAGAACTGAAAACGTTCTTAAATAAACAGCGGTTCGACAGGGTGGGGATCTTCACCTATTCTCATGAAGAAGGAACTTCAGCCTTTTCAATGCCCGATACAATTCCGGCTGAAGAAAAGGAAAAACGGGCTCAGGAGATCATGGAAGTGCAGCAGGAGATCAGCTATGAGCTGAATCAGCTGAAAACGGGGCAGGTATTCAAAACACTAATTGATAAAAAAGAAGCCGGACGCTACCTTGGCCGTACCGAATTTGACAGTGTTGAAGTTGATAATGAAGTGGTCATTCATACCCCCGGCAAGCTCACAATTGGGGAATTCTATAATGTAAAGATCACCAGGGCTTATGATTATGATCTTGAAGGTGAAGTGATCTAGCTTCCTATTGACTATAAAGGATTTATATGTCAATTTAATTCCGACTCTGTAGTCGATATTCTACTTTATTACCTCTTTTTTTATTACGAAGTAAAGGCAGGTTCCTCTATTTTTTTCGCTTCTCCCTGATCGTTTCTTTGTGGTATCAAACCCAATGAAAACCATCCCGATAGCTATCGGGACTAATCCAAAAATCCAATGCAGTTCATCCGTACCCTGCTGACCCAATATGCATATCACCCTAATTATTACCTAGTATGGATACCTTAAAACATTTAACCAGTCGCCTCGCAGAAAATTATCTCCCGGTTGCCGTTCGCAACCGAAGCTTTTTCATGAATGATATTCCTGAAAGCCTCAGAGTGGACCATAACCAGGAATGGATATCGTCCATTATCAGCGGATTGCTGAGTGCCGTGGTAATTCATGCAAAGAATACCTGCATACGGTTCACCGCCAGAAAATATGGCCATGTGGTGGTGCTTGAGATCAAAGAATCAGGTTGCATCAGTACTTATGCTATGGCCTGTGGCTTGCAGGATGTGCAATCACTTGCTGAAAAAATTGGTGGATGCCTTACCATTAGCCTCAATAAGGAGAAGACAACCACTATTTCGTTTAGTTTCCCGAATCTTCCGATTGCGGCCTGAACAACAGGATAATTGAAACTTACAACTAATATAATATTAAGAATTGCAGTCGCAATGGTGATAGGTACCATTGTGACTGTTTTGTTTATTTCAGTTCGTCAGTCGCAACGGGTCAGAGATACATCCGAGGGTGTTACTCAAACCCAGGGAATACTCAACCATTTGCAGGAACTGGAACTGGCTATTGTAGACAATGAAACTGCTTCACGCGGTTATCTGATCACCAGGCAGCAAAATTTTCTGCAATCCGTTGTTGAAAGTGAAAACAGGCTGCAAGATGAGCTTGACGCATTAGGGAAAGGCATCAAAGAATTCAAGACAGATAACCACCTTATTGATTCCATTCGTTTTTACATTGATAAACGTATTTCTTTTTCAAGAGAAATGATAGCTCGCCGTGATGCTGAAGGCATTGATGCAGCGGTGACACTGGTGACGGCCGGTATTGGAAAATTTTATACCCTTAAAGTAAGAGAGTTCAGCAAGCAGCTAAAGCAACATCAGGAGGAAACCCTTGAAGCAAGAAAAAATAAGAATACCCATACTA
>CAMLGP010000678.1 GCA_946479535.1 uncultured Bacteroidota bacterium | reverse complement strand
CTGACTGCCTTGCTCCCTGAAGTTGGAAAAAGCATACCTTAATAATTGTGAAAGCCAAAATAAAATATAAGGACGCGGGTAACTACTTCTCCCCAGCCATCTTCATGATCGTTTCAAATTCCTTATCTGTAACAGGTTGTACAGACAACCGGCCTATTCGGACCAGGGCCATATTAGCGAGCGTTTTATCTTTTTTGATTTCATCCAGTGATACTGGCTTCTTTAATTTCTTATAAGGCTGCAGGTCCACGGCGCTCCAGTCATCCTTTGTAGATGGATCCTGGTAGGCCTCCTTTGAAACTTTGGCTATACCCACAATATTCAATCCTTCATTACTGTGATAGAACAATACGGTATCCCCCTTTTTCATAGCTCTCAGGTGAAGACGGGCAGCATAGTTCCTGATACCATCCCACCTTGTTTCCTTTTCTTTTTCCAGTTGATCATAGCTATAAACAGAGGGTTCAGATTTGACGAGCCAATGTGCCATACGAGGATTTTTTGATTTCGGATTTCAAAATTAAAAGAAGTTCAAGAAATAAATATCTATTCTTTTCAATCCGGAAATTGATAGATGCCCGTATTTGATATCATTCGTTGAATGTGACGGCCCGATACCCTTCTATATAAAATTCTTTTCCCAACAGTACCGTTGGGATTAAACAAAAACCCCAAATAAAACCCTGAGTAGGCTCCCATCCTGAAGATCCCTGCCCTTAGTTGGTGGGGATTTCTATTTCTATTTTGAAATTTTGAAATTGGGAAATTTCGAAATTTCAAAATCATCACCACCCGCTGGCGAGTACATCCGCCAGGTGCATTGTTTTGATGGAGTATCCTTTATGATTGATGTATCCCTGAATATGCATCAGGCAGGATAGATCTGTTGATATGATATATTCAGCATTTGTGGCAAGCGCATTCTCCACCTTCTGCTCTCCCATACCAATAGAGATGGGCTCAAACTTCACCGCAAATGTTCCTCCAAATCCACAACAGGTCTCTACATCATTCATTTCGGTCAGTTCAAGACCTTTTACATTTGACAACAATTTCCTTGGCTCAGTTTTAATTTTGCATTCGCGAAGTCCCGCGCAACTGTCATGATAAGTTGCTTTTCCTTTCAAAACGGCGCCCACATTTTCGATCTTCAGTACTTTAACCATGAACTCTGAGAATTCAAACAGGCGGTTACCCACATCCGTTACTTCATGATGTTTGGAAGAATTCTCAAATAGTTTTCCATAATAATTACGAACGAAACCAGAACAGCTGGCACTTGGTGAAACGATATAATCAGTTCCACTGAAATCTTTCAGGAATTTGGTGCAAACTGATTTTGATTCGTCCCAGAACCCTGCATTGAATGCAGGCTGGCCACAACAGGTTTGCGAGGTATTATAACTTACAGTACATCCGGCCTTTTCCAGCACTTTGATCATATTGAATGCAGTATCTGGATATAGCTGGTCAACAAAACAGGGTATAAATAATTGTACGTTCATTCGCAGGGTGCTATTGGTCGTTATTTTTTTATAGATCGTGCAAGCTGGATCATTTTCACGGCAGTGATAGCAGCCTCCTCTCCTTTATGGCCATGCTTTCCACCGATGCGTTCACGGGCCTGCTCTTCACTGTTAACTGTTAATACTCCAAAAATAGTGGGAATTGGCAATCCAAGATTCAATTGTGTTACCCCATCTGTCACTGCTTTACACACATAATCAAAATGTGGGGTATCTCCTTTGATCACGCAGCCAAGGGCAATAAAAGCATCAGGGCGCTTTTTGCGCCCACTATTATCCCAGTAAGTCTTAATAGCAAAAGGTATCTCTACTGCGCCAGGAACCGTAATGGTGAGCGTTTTCTTTACTTTATTCTTCGTCAGTTCTGCCACACATCCTTTTTCCAATTCATCAACGACCGGAGCATTCCATTCAGTTTTCACCAAAACAATAAAGGCACCAGCCAGGTGACGGGTGCCTTTATCATTCTTCAATAATTTTCCTGATCCGGTAGAGGTATTCGCCATGATCAATTCACATTATAAACGCCCAGTCTGCCCAGGTATTTGTCTGCTTCTACTCCTTCTCTTGTATTAGGGAATTTTTTCTTTAGCTCTGTATACAGCGCAATTGCTTCTTTCTGGTCCTTTACCATCTTTTCGGCAAAAAAAGCAGCCATACCCAATGCTTCTGCTGAGCTTTGTCTGTCGGCCTCAAAATGATGCGCTGCCTTTTTATAATATTCCAGTGCTTCTTTATTGTTTCCGAGATCGCCATAAGCATCCCCAAGCAGTTTATAGGCTCTTTGCTGGATCTGTTTGGCGTCACTATCAAATTTCTTCAGGTATTTTACAGCATTCTGATTGTCGTTCTGTTTGAGATAACAGACACCTGCATAATAATTGGCAAGATTGCCTGCATCAGTACCACCATACTTGCTGATGATGCTCAGGAATCCGGGATTCTGTCCATCTCCGGTCAAAGCCAGTCTGGTTGAATCCATACGGAAATATTCTTCAGCTTTCCACATGAGCTCAGCTGCTTTTTCCTCTTTTGGTTTAACTACATAATTCTTATAGAAAAACCAGCCAC
>CAMLGP010000677.1 GCA_946479535.1 uncultured Bacteroidota bacterium | reverse complement strand
CAACCAGTGATATTGTAACCACTGTTCGCGCACTGATGAGCAGGGGAGTGGAATTCCTGAAAGTACCTACCACTTATTATGATGACCTGCTTGACAGGGTCGGGCATATTGATGAAGACCTTGCGCCGTTGAAAGAACTCGGCATCCTGGTTGACCGTGACAATGAAGGATACCTGTTGCAACTATTTTCCAAACCAGTTGAAGACAGGCCTACGCTTTTCTTTGAGATCATTCAACGCAAAGGAGCCAAGAGCTTTGGCAAGGGGAATTTCAAAGCCTTGTTTGAGGCGATTGAACGGGAGCAGGAAGCGAGAGGAAATTTATAAAGAGCGGGGCAGCATGCCCCGTTTTTTTTAGTCAGCTATATGCAAATGATTCCTGTCTTCTGCAGGAATTTGTAACGTAATGCCATCATTCTATCAATCCTGATTTGATTGCAAATTTTACCAGCCCGATAGTGCTCCTGCACTGAGTTTTTACAAGAATGTTCGCCCTGTGATTATCTACTGTTTTTTTACTGATGAACAACTTTTCGGCAATTTCTTCGCTTGTAAGCTCTTTTACAATAAGGCCCAATATTTCTTTCTCTCTTGCAGATAGATGGCTTATCTGTTCATCCTGTATTTTCTGCTTATGGTATTGGTTGTAAATAATGGGAACTATATCCTGCGAAAAATAAGTGCCGCCATTTGTAATACGGTGCACTGCCTTCAGCAATTCATCCCTTCCTGCATTTTTTAAGATATATCCATCGGCCTCAGCAAAGATGGCTTCCTGTACTGCCGTGGCATTGTTGTACATCGAGAGAATAAGCACCTGTATGTGCGGAAACTGATCTTTGACCATACGGCAAAGCTGCGTGCCGCTGAGCAGGGGCATACTTATATCGGTGAGCAATAACTGGAAATTGCCAGGGCTGGCAGCCAGCATTTCATATGCCATCTGTCCATTGTTGGCTTCTGCGGTTACTATGTAGCCGGGGTCCTTGCTTAGCATATCTTTTACACCATCTATCATCATCTGGTGGTCATCGGCCAAAAGGATATTGATCTTAGTTTGCTCCATTTGCAGGTAAAGTTATTTCTATTTGAGTGCCTGATAGTTTTTCGGACTGAACGTTTATTTTGCCATCAAGCATGTTCACCCTTGCATTGATATTCTTCCAGCCGATACCCTTTGAATTATCAATGTCTGCCGCATCGAGGCCACGCCCGTTGTCTTTAAGGGCTATCAGTACCTGGTTATCTTTAGGCTGAATGGATAAATCAATTTCACTGGCACCAGCATGTTTAATCATGTTATTCACCACTTCCTGCACGATCCGGTAAATAGAGATCTCATTTTGCTTTTCAAATTGCAGGGATTGGATTCGTTCAGGAATATCTACAGTCATTCTTGTACTTCCTGAGGCGGTCACTTTTTCTGCCAGGTTTTCCAATGCCCTGAATATTCCAAAATCCAGCTCCTGTGGTATCAGGTTATGCGATACATTTCTTACTTCATCAATAGTTTTATCGGTAAGAGCCATTGCTTTTTGAACTGTAGTATCACCAGCTTCCAGTGTTGATAAATTCATCTTTACCAGCGAAAGCATTTGTCCCACTCCGTCGTGCAGATCTCTTGCAATACGAATGCGTTCATTCTGTTCTCCATCGAACAATGCCTTTGCTTCTGCCGCCTGGCGGTTAAAAATTTCCTGTTGCAGTTTTTTTGCCTGCCTCGTCCGGGTGATCTTGTAAAAAAGGAAGGCTGCAAGACAAAGCAGGAGCAGGGCTGCGCCAGCAAATATGAGCCACTGGTTTTTTTGGGCTATTTCAAATTTTTGCTGCTCAATGATATGTTGTTTTTTTTCTGTTTCATATTTTTCCTGTAGGGCAAGAACGGCGTTGGTTTTCTCTTTACTCAATACGGAATCTTTTAACGCAACATATTTTTCAAGAAGCTCCATTGCCGCCCTGTATTCTTTTGTTTCCTTTTTCAACTGATAACCGTATTCGTAAGCGTCTAACAGTTTTTCCGGACTTTCACTTTTTTGTGAATAAAACAATGCAGAATCAAGATAATTGGCGGCCCCGGTATAATTTCTTTTCATACGAAGCACATCGGCAAGATTGCCATACAGGGTAGCATAACTATAGGGCAATCCAAATGAAGGAGGATTGGTATGCAGGCTTTCCAGCGATTTATCGAGGTAGTATATGGCAGAATCTGTATTACCTAGTTTTTTATATGTATTACCGAGGTTATTGTATGTTGAATTGGCTCTTGTACCTGCATAAGGAAGGGCGTTCAGATGAGCGGCAATTGCTTTTTCATAATCCTTATTGTCATCATAATTTATGGCCAGCACATTGTATGCGGCCCAATGATATGACTCTTTAATACCGTCCGGATGCTCGTCAATGGCCTTCAGGGCAAGCAGGGCATACCCTATTCCCTTTGTATAATTTTTTGAATTATGCATAGCATTGGAAATAGTACAATAGGCATTCGATATCATATTATAATCGCCTGCTTTTTCAAAGTCCTCTACACTTTTAAAAAGATAAGGAAGCCCTTTTTCAAAATCATACTGCCTGCTCAGGAGTGCTCCGGTATTCAGGTTGCTATA
>CAMLGP010000676.1 GCA_946479535.1 uncultured Bacteroidota bacterium | reverse complement strand
CCTGTTAAAGATGTAAACACATGAGTATGTGCTGGAAGGTTACTGGTAGTGAGAGCGATATTTTCTGTTCCGCCAACCTGGCCTATCACATAAAAATCACTTACACCCGGGCTTTGTCCCTGGTGTACAGCTACCCGGCCACGTAAATCAGGAAGAGCGAACGTGGATACTCCATCTCCTCCATAAGTTGTTCCAATTAATGAATATAAAGCATCGTATTGTGCTATTTGAAGAAGTTGGCCCTGGCAAAGCATATAACTTCTTGGAGCAAAATTGCCGGCAAAAACTGTTACAACTCCTAAATATGGTTCTGTAAACATGTATTATAGTTTAAGGATAAAGAATGGGGTTAGTTACGGCTTGGAAACAGGCCATACATGCAAATAATATAATTAACAACCAGGTAAGGCATCAGGTTATTGAAGGGTAAATTACCTCCGGCATTTCCTATTGTAACAGCATAGGTAGGTGTTGCCATCTGGTCTTGCTGAGCAGGAGGCTGTGGGGGAGGGTTAGGAGTGGCGTTTGCTGAATAAGCGTTGGTTAGCAAGGCAGGAAAAGTGTTAGTAGCTCTGGGTACAGTTCCCTCGTTACTATCGCAATCTATTTGTAAGCTTACGTTGCCGTTATGAACGTGACCTGGCAGGTTACTTAAATTCAGGGTGACCTGGTCGGAGCCTGTTGCTTCTCCCAGCGTGTAATTTGCCAGGCCCAGACCCTGTCCTGTTGAAACGGGTCGTCTTCCGCGAAGATCGGGCAATGCAAAAGTATTGACGCCGTTTCCGCCATAAGTAGTACCTAATAATGAAAATAATGCCTGGTTTTGTGCGATTGGTAATAGTTGACCATTGCATAGCGCCCAGTTCTTAGGAGCAAAGTCAACAGCAAAAGGGGTGATCACCGCCATTGTTCCTTCCATAGTTAAAGGTTTGGTTTTGGTTAAGAAATAAAATATCGGAAAGTCAAAATATATCTACTTACCATCTGGCTCAGCGGATGATAAAAAAATTGCTTATTGAATAGACGTGCTAATGATGTTTTCGATGAAGGTCAACTAATCAGGTGCCACTTAATTCATTAGGGGGAGGATGAGTTGTAAACTTCGTATTTTATTTTGTAATAACAACTACTTAGTAAGATTAAATTAATCACATATCTATGGGAAAATTCTGTACTAAGTGAATTCACTTAAAATTAATCGCGTAACCATTTCAACATTTCTGGAAATACAGGTTTACCGGCGCGCATGTGTTTCGGTTCAATAGTCATTCCGCACCATTGAAGCATTGGCGTTCCAAAATATCTTCCTTCCTGAAAATTTTCTATAATATTATTGGCTCCTCCTCTATATCCATTTTCATGAAATACTATGGCAGGATCTATTTGAAGATGAATGCAGGCGGCATAGGACCATGCAATAGCCATCATTTCTTCAGATTCCCGGTGTTTACTTTCAGTAATTGATTGTTGATCCAGGAAAGGCCTGTTGGCTGCCGGTGTAACTGCAATATGTCCTGCTTCATGCAAAATATCACCGGGATAAAGCAGCTTATCCTTATCTATGAGGATGGTCCCGTTCCTGATCATTAACCCGGGGAGGAATTCACCGGCATCAATAGCTGCATTGGCTGTTGAAATACCAATACTATGAAGAAATGAAATACATTTTTCCAAAACGGTGGTATCAACATGAATATCGTTAATCATTTTCCATTTTATTAGCCATTTCGATTGCTACCGGTGTATTCAGCAGTCGTAATGATTCAATGATATGCCTGCGGGTTTCACGGTCATACGCGGTTTGTTCAACTAATGCTTCTTTTCTTAAAAGGCCGGGGCTTTTGAATAATTCCTTCATCCAGTCGTTAACCAGGCAATCAATCACCAGATGAATACGATCCGTTTTTCCCGCATTGGAAACCCGGTGGGGCAAATTCAAATTCAGGTACCAGCATTCACCTTCCTTCATTGGTATTTTTTCATGCTGGATAAAGAAATCAACGCTGTCATTTGTCTGTAGTGGGATATGAAAACGCGCTTCCCCGGCTTCAAAGTTCATATCATGGTCTGTATGCTCTTTGATGATTGCTCCTGCATTCAACTTCATAAGTCTTGCCATAGTAATTTCACACTGGAAATAACTGAGTGTTTCCTTTAGAGATGGACATTTATCCAACAGGCTGGTGTTTCTGTATTGAATTGCATTTCTGTTTGCAGAAGCATGGATGGAGAATATATTATCCGGATCACCCCCAGGAGACCGAAGCGCGATAACACTCCAGTTTCCTTCATAGTGTTTTTGATTATAGTGCATCGTCCAGCTCATTTGTTGAAGACCGCTTAATTCATCTAAAATAGGTTGAACAGGGAAATGAACCGGTAGTTTGAGGTATTTGATCATGAGCTTCGGAAGAATAAGGCGAGCGAATGTTTAGGCAATATAAACATTTTTCAATTGAGATAATTCGTCAATAACTATTTAGGGGTGCGCAGGTCTTTTGGGGTGTCCTTATTTTCGGGAAGGTCTTTGCTTATGAAAATTTACATGCTGTCACAAATCCTTAATTAGCCGTTTATCAAATCCATACTCAACTAATTCTTCAAAGGCTTCC
>CAMLGP010000675.1 GCA_946479535.1 uncultured Bacteroidota bacterium | reverse complement strand
GTAATGGCGCAATACCGTGCTCCTGGCGGATTTTTCCTTGAAGCAGGACCACAGGTTGGATTCAAGATCAGTGATAATATCGAAAATAAAACGATAGAGAATTTTGCAAAGGACCTTGATCTTTCTGCAGCAGCAGGTCTCGGATTTAAGGCAAAAAGCGGATTTGGGTTAGGCGCCCGCTATACAGTTGGACTTTCCAAAGTGGGAGATTTTGAACCCTCAACAGGTATTGATCCCGATTTTAAAAATGGAGTGATCCAGGCGAGTTTATATATCCCTCTTACGAAAAGTAAATAACCGTTGTTTGTGTTTCCCGTTTAACCTGAAATACCATCTGATTTAATGCACGCAGGGACCCTCAAACAACTTCTCCTATAAACGAATCTGTCTAAAAGTAAAAGGTCATATTGGTTTAACCGATATGACCTTTTTGCTTTTTATGGCTATGCTGAATTGTCTTCTATAGAAGATACTTTTTACGCCGTTGTTGGTATTTCCCGTCTATATTAAAATTCCTGTGATTTAAAGAATACAGGGAGCACCAACAACTCTTCAATTAAAAACCATTCAGCGCAGTTTCCTGGCCAGCTGCCTGGATATCGATAATTTTGTACAATACTTTTATTCCACGATTGGTATCACGGATCTTCATGGTCATGGCCCCATTGGGTGAAACTGCCTGGAAGTGGACCAATTCTGTCTTTAATGGTTCTTCGCTGGGTTTAAGGTATTGCAATTCTACAGTAACCTTATCCAGTATGAATTTTGAATCATTGGTAACTGTCAGTTCCAGGTTACGGATGCCGCCAAATGCTACTCTTTTGTAATCATTACTGGTAACGGATACCAGGCTTTCCAAACCGCTCTTCCTCGGTTTCATTACCGCTTTGGTAGCAGGTCTTTCCTCATCAACTGTTACATCATTTTCGTTCCGCATATTCCTGTTTCTTTCACCCGTTTTGGGATCAGTTAGCAGTGGCCTTTCTTCATATACCTGCTTTGGCTGGTTGCTGCGGGCTTCATTTTCCCGGCGATTATTGCCGGAAGGATCCTGTAAATGCTGCTCCCTTTCCTGACGTAGTATTTGTTCCTTTGCCTTATCCGGCATCGAAACAGGCTGATTGACTACTTTAGAATTGAGGTCGTTTTGTATTGGGGTGTTATTTTCAGCCACATTACTCTGATCAGAATGTTTTTCAGTAGCTGCTGGCTGATTATTCTGATCAGTTACCGGAACTACCTCGTGAGTGAGCGCTGTACCGGGCTCCTGAATACGGGAAGTTTGAGACAAAGTAGCGCCTTTGCCAGAATTTCGATTTATTATCAGTCCTGTAACAACACCCACTGCCACGAGTGCAGCACTAACAGCAGCTTTCTTCAGGCCGGCAAACATAATAGACCTTCTTGCCATTTTGGTCTTTCTATCCTGCAGGGTCTTAACATACATTTCCTTGATCTCGTCAAGAGGTTGGGAATATTTTATCTGGGCTTCCGGATTTTCCTTTACCGTGATAGTAGCGGCTGGGGTGACCGGCCAGGATACGGTAGGAGTAGGGGTTGGAGGTGGAACAGGGATGGGAATAGCTTCCTGCTTTGCTTCAACCGGTTTTTGAACTACCACGGATTTATTACCGGGCATGGTTACGAAAACTGATTTTTTAGGAAGGTATTTTTCGTATTGCTCCTCGTAAGAGGATTGCTGTACCAACGGTTCTTGTTCAATTACCCGTTTTTCCTCCACAACTATTTTTTCAGGCTGGGTATAGGTTTCTTCCTGGGCTGTGAGAGTTGGCTGGGAGATTACCTGGGTAGCAGGCTGCTGCACCTGGACCTTCTGTTGCGCTGCATATTGCTCCTCTTCCTGAATTCGGGCAGATTGCTGAGCCTGTTGGGCTTTCTGCAATAAAACCGGCTGTTCCTGTAGCTGCTCTGAAGGCTTTTTAAAGAACCGGTCAAATGGCTGCTCTTCAATAGAAGAGGTATAAGGCTTAAGCTCTTCCACTTCGCTGGGATAGCGCCAGGATGCGCTTTTCCCCTCTACCCATACCAGATCGTAGGCTTTAAACCCAAAATTCACTATTTCCTGCAGGCTGTAGGGGCCGCTTTTCTTATTGCTGCGCAAAAGCAGGTAACTGGCCATCTTCATTCTCTTTGGTAAAGAGTAAAATAACGAAAAATTTATGCCGTCTAGTGTAAAAGGGATGTTATAAATGAGGGTTTTATGACAACATTATACTATCCACATTCGTGGAAAATGAGGTGCAAAAAACAACCTTCTTTGTCAGGTTTAGAACATCAAAAAAAGTAGATTTGCAAGCCTCTAAAAAACGATATAAATCCTTTAAAAGCAATGAAGTTTGCCATCAATCGCCGGTAGCAATAAAAGGCGGTAATGCTAATCAAAAAGCATAAAGGATAATTATTAAACTGAGAGAAAAATTAAATGGAAGAGAATTTTCAGCCTGACCAGACGAACGATACCCAACGAATTATTCCCGTCAACATCGAAGAGCAAATGAAGACCGCTTACATCGACTATTCAATGTCGGTGATAGTTGGTCGTGCCCTTCCTGATATCCGGGATGGATTGAAGCCAGTTCATCGCCGCATTCTGTATGGCA
>CAMLGP010000674.1 GCA_946479535.1 uncultured Bacteroidota bacterium | reverse complement strand
GTTTTCAATTTGCTGATATCCAGTTTCATCATTTTGGAAGTGATGACTGCCTGCATTTGTGGCAATCCCTGGGAAGAAGTGATAGTAATAGTTTTACCTACCCAGCGAACATCATAAGAAAGATCAAGCGTCAGTTCTCCGGCAGTGGGATTGGGATAAACATTGGCATAAAACCATTTTGGTTCCGTATTACCTACCGGGATCTCTGCAATCAGGGGAGCCTGCAAACCAAAAGAAGTAAGAATTCCCTGTCTTGTTCCACTCTTTGCAAAAACAGAACGCATTTTTGTTTTTTGCCCCTCAGTAAACATATTGATGCAGGCATCATCGGTGAAGTCCATATAATTCATGTACATATCACCATCTGGAGTATTGCTGCAGGGAGACAAACGAATGCCGGAAGGACAACCGGATGTAAATGTGCTTTGCTTGGGAGTATCTTCCACGCCATCGTCACCACAATCCGCATCGCCCCAAAGATGTTTTAATCCCATCCAGTGACCCGTTTCATGAACCAGTGTCTTCTGACCCCGAAATGAATTAAAGTTCATCACAACACCATCCTTTGCCGCTTCGCCACCAGGGAAACTGGCATAACCCAACACCCGCTGAAGATTGCAAACCCAGATATTCAGGTAACTATTGGGATCCCAGGCGTCATCACCACCCTTGGTCGTGAATTTGACCTGGTCATCCTGTTCCCATTTACTAACAGGAGTATATGTTCTGATAATGCCGGTAGTTGCCCTTCGTTTAGGATCACTGATTGCCAGTTTGAATTCAATATCGCAATCAGCAGCTATTGACCGGAATCTTTCCGGAGTCTTTGAAGTATCTGCATTGAGCCTGCGAAAGCATTGATTTAATACTCTTAGCTGGCTATTGATATATTCATCTGATATATTCTGATTAGCGTCGTGATATACCACATGAACCACCACAGGGATGGTGATAACGGAAAGATGTTCTCCTCTTTGCTGAGCACACACATTTCCGGCCATGGCCGAAATAAGTAATAACGCCCCTAAAATGCCTATCCTCATGATCTGAGTTTTCAGTTAGGCACGATGACGAAATATCATCATGAGCATTCATGTGGAATTGGAAAAACAGGAAAAACAAAGGATTAATTAGGGGAAATTCAGGGATACGAATTTTGAGGGTGTGACACCCTTACGTCCGGTGTAGAAGCCAAATATAGAAACTATTATTAGATTTTGCCAATAAAATCGAATAGTAAAAGTCCTATTGGCCTATATATCATCTGGAGCTTTAACACCATACCATCCCTGCCAACCCTTATTTTTGCAGACATAATTAATAATCAACGATCCACTGATGAAAAAAGCCTTATTACTTCCACTCCTCGCCTGCCTGTTTGCCTGTAACAATTCTGAGTCGGATAATGGTAAATCTGGTGGTAAAACGGATTACATCAAAGATGGGGGCAATTCTTCAGGAAACCCTGAAGGCCCCAGATCCCTCTCCTACTCCATCCTGAATACTTACCCGCATGATACCTCTTCCTATACACAGGGGCTTTTGATCTACAAGGGAGAATTGTATGAAGGAACAGGGCTGGAACACAGGAGCAAGCTGATGAAAGTAGACCTTAAGACTGGCAAGGCTTTGCAGAAAATTGACCTTGATCCAACATTGTTTGGGGAAGGAGTAGTGATACTCCGTGATACTGTCTATCAATTAACCTGGCGAAATAAGAAAGTACTGGTCTATACCCTGAAAGACTTTAAGAAAATAAAGGAGTTTCCAAATGAATACGAAGGATGGGGACTAACCACCAATGGAACTGATCTGATTGCAACTGATGGAGGGAGCAACCTTTATTTTTATAACCCCTCTGATTTTCGTCTCCTCAGAAAACAAAGCGTCACCGAAGGGGGATCATTATCTTTCAACCTCAATGAACTGGAATATATTGATGGCTATGTTTATGCTAATCAATACGAGGCACCTTATATTTTCAAAATCGATCCGGCAAGCGGATTCATAGTTGCTAAAGTAGACCTTACAGAAATCTGGAACCGGATAAAAGCAATTGATCCGGTAGCTGATGTTCCAAATGGGATCGCTTATGACCCTGATACCAAAAAGATCTATGTAACGGGAAAGCTTTGGCCTGAATTGTACGAGATCCAATTTAGCAAATAACTAAAAATCACAACCGGGTTGGCAAAATGCCACTCCTTTTTAATTTTTACTTTTGACTTTTTACTTTGAAATGACGTAGATCACAGAGCTGCATTTCTTCACATCACCCATTGCCTTCAGATTTGAACGCAGGCCATTGAAGAATGCAGAGACCAGCTGAGTTTTTCCTTTTTTGTATTTACTGCTCAGCAAAGAGATATAGAAACTATCAAACCACAAGGGTTTATATTCGCTGATCTTCATTCCATTTCTCTCCATTAATGTTTGCATGGAACGGGGAGAGAAATGGTATAAATGTCTCGGAACATCGTATGCTGCCCACCATCCCTTATAAATTGATTCATCCTGTGCCGTATAATTGGGAACAGCAATGATGAGTTTACCTTCTGGCTTTAGTACCAACTTGAGTTTCTGAACATATCCCTGCAGATCATGCACATGTTCCAGTACATGC
>CAMLGP010000673.1 GCA_946479535.1 uncultured Bacteroidota bacterium | reverse complement strand
TTGCTTAATAGCCTGGCCAGGTACATGAACAACGCAAGCTTGGCGAGATCGGAAGTCTGCATGGTCAGGTTGATCAATGGCAATTTGATCCACCGGCTACCCTCATTCATACTCACTCCAAAAAACAGTGTATATATTAATAAGGGTATAGCCACCAGGAACAAAATGCTGGCGATCCGGGAATAAATGGTATAGTTGACCAGGTGAGCAAAATAGATCACCAGTATACCTCCTACAATAAACATTATCTGTTTGAACAGGTATACTTCTGTATTTCCCCTGAAATTTTTATAGGCAAGTGAATTGGTTGCACTGTATACCGCGAGCAGGGAAACCAGTGTAAGCAATACCACCAATGCCCATATCACCTTATCCCCCTTTGTTTTGCTGAGGATATTACGGGTATTGAACCCGTTGCCCAAACTCCCAAACCGTAAATCTCTGGTTGCTTCCATATTCGTCATTAATTCTAATGCTGGCTTACGCCAAAAAGTTTAAATAGGGTACAAGTTTTCAAGATTTGGATTAATTATTTTACTAACCTTTATTCTCACTTTAATAAAAGGGATCACAAATCCCTTACGGCCTGCTTGAACTGATTACCTCTGTCTTCATAATTTTTGAACAAATCAAAGCTGGCGCAGGCAGGGCTCAGCAATACCACATCTCCTTTTGTTGAAAAATGATAGGCAGCATGTACGGCTTCATAGGCGCTGCCCGTGTTTACTATAGGGCTTACAATGTTTCCGAAAGCTTCATGTATTTTCCGGTTATCAGTACCGAGACAAATGATGGCTCTCACCTTTTCTTTTACCAGCTCTGCAATCAGTGAATAATCATTGCCCTTGTCAACACCACCCAGTATCAGAATGGTGGGTTTGGTCATGCTTTCCAGCGCATACCAGGTTGAATTCACATTGGTAGCTTTACTATCATTAATGAATTCCACTCCTCTAACTGTTGCTACTGGTTCCATGCGATGTTCCAGGCTTTTGAAATCCTGCACCGCCTCTCTTATCTTTTCTTTGCGGATGTCCAAAATATCCGCCGCTACACAGGCTGCCATGGTGTTATATTGATTATGCTTACCCTTCAGTGCAAAGTCGTACACGCTCATACTGGTGAACTCTTCGCCCGTTCTTACGTACATGTCCCCGTCTTTAATAAATGCTCCGTTTTTTAATTCTGATTTCATAGTGAATGGCAGTTGCTTTGATTGAATGGTAAAGCCGATCTTTTCCGGCTGATTAATGAATTGCATTGTCACCTCATCATCGGCACAATAGATAAAATGATCTTCGGGCCGCTGATTCATGGCAATGCGGAATTTGCTACGTATATAATTTTCGAACTGATACTCATACCGGTCAAGGTGGTCTTCCGTGATATTGGTGAGAATGGCAATCTCAGGTCTGAATGTGTGTATATCATCCAGCTGAAAACTGCTGATCTCGGCAACATATACTGGTTTCGGATCCTCAGCTACCTGGCGCGCAAACGAAAAACCAATATTCCCTACAAGGGCCGCATCCACTCCTCCTTTCATTATAATGTGGTAGGTCAATGCGGTGGTGGTGGTCTTTCCATTGCTGCCCGTAATAGCGATGATCTTACTGTCTCCTTTGTACCGATAGGCCAATTCTATTTCACTGATAATGGGAATACCAGCCTTCCTGATCCTTTTGACCGTTTCATTTTTTTCAGGAATGCCCGGACTCTTCATTATCTCGTCAGCTGCCATTACCTTATCAAGGTCATGGCCATTCTCTTTAAATGAAATAGCTGCCTGCCTGAGTTCATTTCGATAATTATCCTTCAAAGAACTTTCGTCGGAAACGAACACATCATATCCTGCTTTCTGTGCAAGGAGGGCCGCACCTACGCCGCTTTCTCCTCCGCCTAATATGACTATACGCTTCTTCATGATTTTCCCCCGCCTTCGGCAGGGCAAGCCCAGCTGTCGGTCGGAACACATGGTTCAGATTTCCCCGTCTCTGGCGGGTTAAGCCCGTACGGAAAATTGGTTCTTCAAAAGCATTAGGATTGGTAATGCACCACAATAATTTAGGATCGGATGGTTACTCAAAGGGGGGCGGAACGATGGCTTGGTTTTTCCCAGTTAGTTTTAATATTCTATCGCAGCTTTAGCGTAACAATACTCAGCACAACGCACAATACAGTTACGATCCAGAAACGAGTCACTATCTTGGCTTCATGATATCCTTTCTTCTGATAATGGTGATGCAGGGGGCTCATTAAAAAGATCCTTTTGCCTGCACCATATTTTTTCTTCGTGTATTTGAAATAGCTCACCTGCAGGATCACACTCACATTCTCTACCAGGAACACCCCGCAGAATATTGGTATTAATAACTCCTTGTTTACTTTTTTTTCAATAAAGGCCAACAGTTTTTTGTCGGCATCGAAACGAATTGATTGAACTGTGATTTTCATTTTTCCTCCTTTTTAAGCCTTTGGATGGGCTAATTTATAAATAGACTTTAATCGCTCAACGGAGTTGTGAGTGTAAATTTGGGTTGCACTGAGGTTGGCATGGCCCAAAAGTTCTTTAATAGCGTTTAAATCGGCTCCCTTGTTTAATAAAGATGTGGCAAATGTGTGCCTCAGA
>CAMLGP010000672.1 GCA_946479535.1 uncultured Bacteroidota bacterium | reverse complement strand
TCCAGGCATTCCTAACCGGTATTGCCGGTTTGTAGATTCTTCCAATACAATAAAATTCTCCCGTGTTTCCTGGCTGATCCGGACAGGAATTCCCGGTATTTCTTCCTGAGCAAGCAAATGTTTCAGATATTCACCAGTATAACCACCTGCGGGATAAATTGCTGTTGCCTTACCACCCAGCTTTGTGATAGCTCTTGCTACATTGATCCCACCCCCTCCGGGTTGTAGTTTAGTTGCGCTGCAGTATAGTTTTTTTTCAGGGATCATTACTGGAACTGTAGCACTCCTGTCAATACAGGGATTGAGCGTAATGGTTATTATATTGGGTTGGGCCTTCATTCTATAAAATGTTATAAAGATTATAAATGCTCATACCGGCCGGATTTTCCAGTTAATATAATGCGGTAAATAACCGGTTTGATATTTCCAGGTGAACGGGGATGTACCCGGTGATCTGATAATTCTGGCGGCATAGCTGTTTCACTTATCTTAAGCCGTATTGTCCGTTCAACAAACAGTTTCATTGCATCATATCTCTCACGTTCTCCTGTTAGTTCTACATATTGGCCCTGGGCAATCACACTTTTCCAATTATTAAAATCCTTTATCTGGTCCACCTGGAAGCAGACATTAGGGAACTTTCTCATCAGTTCTATTTTCATCCCGGCCACAGAATGGCCGATAATGCTATTTCCATCATATACATAGTTGACAGGAACCACATAAACCTGATCATTATCCCTGCAACCAATTCTGCCGATATTATTCCCATTTAATATCTCCTCGATCTGCTCATTATCCATTTTGCCTATCATAACAGGTTATTTTAAAGATTTTGAATAATGGCAGGTGCAGAGAGTTTAATGTAAGAAATCTTTCAAATGCAAAAGATGTTATGGCAAACCCATCAGGGACCTTAATACCAGGTAATTTCATTTGATTATATAGTTCTCCGAGAGAAGCGTTCTTTCCGCCCACCATTGCTATATCTTTCAATCCTATTTCATGAAAATGCTTTATTAACTCTTTCATTGGTCAAAGATTTAAATGTATTATTCATGGAGCGACATCACTGGAACACGCGTATGCATTGCAATTTGCTTTGATTGACTCCTGTGAAAAATGCTTTCAACCATGTTATGCTTTTTGGGCACCACAATGAGGAGATCAATTTCTCCTTGTCTGGCAACTTCATCAAGACCCTCTTCAATATCATCCCCCTCAATAAACCGGTAGGAAGGATGTAATTCATCAAGCATTGCCTGCAACTGTGAAGACTGGTCAACTATGGCCGGGCCATATTTATAATCATTTCCTGTATTAATGTGAATTACCACCAGGGAAGCGCCTAATTCTTTTACAAAAGACTTTATACCATCTACTGGTGTTGTTGCTGCCACCTTCTTCATATCGCAGGCTAAACCGATTTTCCTGATTTCCGTAAATTTTGCATCCGGAGGTACAATGATCAGAGGCCAGCCCAGGTGTTTCATTGCACCAATTGTACTGCTGCCAAAAACAAACCTTTCTATTGCTCCCGCTCCCTGTGTACCCATCACAACCGCATAAGGCTTTGATTGATCGCAGTAATCCTGTAATTCAGCCAGGAAGAAACCTGTCTTTACTTCGTCAAACACCTTTATTTTACCACTCGTGCGTTCAAGCAGGTCGGCCTTCAACTTATCAAGCTCCTTTTGAGCATCACTAAACCATTTGTCTAATACTTCTCCGGATACTGGTATTTCAGATGCGGGTAGCTGGCATACATGTAATAAAGCAATACCCGCATGAAGAGACACAGCCATATCAGCTGCATAATTCATTGCATTGCGAGCATTTTCCGAAAAATCAGTGGGAACTATAATACGTTTCATAATTGAATATTTATGATTAATAATGTTGAATCAGCGAAATATGATGATAATCCTTCAATAACCCATCGTCAACAAATTCTACATCCCCTCCATCTTCAAGCACCTTTTCAATTACATCATCAACAGCATCCTTTATGTACGAAAATCTGTTGTAGGGATCAGTTGGCAAAGAAGTTGCCGCCTCCAGACATTCTTTCTCACCTGCACACCTGAAGTTCTTTTCAATGATCAATAACCTTCCCCTATGCTGTGACGCCTGTTTCCATACATCGCTAATTCCTACCGCCAGCTTACCAGATCCAGCGGCATTTTCAAGTTGATGTTTTAGGCTTTCCATTTTTACTTTTTTCCAGTTGTCCAGGTAAGGTTTTAATGTATTGAGTAATTCCTTTTCATCCATTTCAGTATAATTGCCATGAATGTAGTCTGCAATATGTTTCGTGTTCTTTGTGATAGATTTGAAATATCCCAACATTTTCTTCGTACCCATAACAAAAACGGGAAATGGATAAGCATGCAATAAAAAGGATAACCCTTCATCTGTATGATGAATAAATTTCTTTAATAGCACCTCCTTTCTATAAGCTGGGTCGGAAAAATTGGCCACTTTTTCTTTTGGCTCATTTCTGAATGCGGCTATATGGTCAGGTACATTGGCTTTTACTTTTGTAAACATGGCGGCACTGCCCACATATACTTTACTAAATTTGCCACTTAAAATAAGAACCATGTATTGCTGCATCTCCTTTTTTGAA
>CAMLGP010000671.1 GCA_946479535.1 uncultured Bacteroidota bacterium | reverse complement strand
AAGCTAAGCTTTTAAAATATTGATTGGGAAAAGTGCAATTTCGAAATTGCACTTTTCCCAATTCTTTTTTACGCTTCTTCATCAAACTCATCATCATAACTGGACTGCGTTCCCATATTCATCATGCTACCGATGAGATCTTTAAATTCAATTTTACTTTCAAAGATCTTTTTGCTGATGAGAGAATAGGAGGCAAGGCCATGCAACACAAACTCCATTAACAGCGCACTATGGGCTTCATTGGCCTGGTTGAAATATTTTTTTACCAGTGCATGTAATCCGTCTACTTTATAAAGCAGTAAGATCTTGTCCTTATCAGTGGTAGCAAACGAGAGGTTCAAATGATTGCCTTTGTCAAACCAGTTGATCACGGACCGATAAGGATTCTCTTCTTCCTTTTCCTGCAAGGATGCTTTTCCTGTGGGCCTTCTTTTCTTCAATGTATCAGGATTGGGAAAATACTGGACAAACTGGCTTCTGATTGCTTTCTCTACAAGGTTCATGGCAACCTGGTAAGGTCCTTCCTGCTCCCCTTCATACACCAGTTCCACTTTCCCGGTTACGGAGGGAATGATGCCTGCCAGATCAGCGATCCATACCTGTGTATGCTTTTCATTATTCAGAATAGCGCGTCGTTCGGCTGAACTGATCGCGTTCTCAAACGCAGAGATGGTGAGCCTGGCAGATACACCACTTTTCTTATCTACAAATTCACTGGCCCTGGCTTCAAAGGCTACCTGTTCAATTAATCTTTTCACCAGGTCACTTACTTCCACTTTTGCTTTTTGTTCCTGGCTGATATCAGCTTCCTGTTCAGTTATCTCCAATGCATTCTCCAGTGATTTGGGATAATGCGTGAGTATCTGGCTTTCAATACGGTCTTTTAATGGCGTAACAATAGAACCACGGTTAGTATAGTCTTCCGGGTTGGCGGTAAATATGAACAATATATCCAGGGGAAGTCTCAATTTGAATCCACGGATCTGTACATAACCTTCTTCAAGGATATTGAACAGCGCCACCTGAATCCTTGCCTGCAGGTCAGGCAATTCATTAATTACAAATATGCCGCGATTGCTGCGAGGGATAATGCCGTAATGAATGACGCGTTCATCTGCAAAGCTCAGTTTGAGATTGGCAGCCTTGATGGGATCAATATCACCGATCAGATCAGCCACACTTACATCAGGTGTAGCCAGTTTTTCACCGTAGCGCTCTGAACGATGGATCCAGTGAATAGGCGTTTCATCTCCATGCGCTGCTATCTGGTCAAGTGAATACGTTGAGACCGGTTTAATGGGGTCATCATTAATATCACTGCCTGCTATGCAGGGAATATATTCATCCAGTAGTTCGGTCATTTGGCGGGCCATACGTGTTTTGGCCTGTCCGCGCAAACCGAGGAATAGAATATTATGGCGACTTAATAATGCTCTTTCCACATCAGGGATTACAGTGTCTTCATACCCTACAATACCGGGGAAAGTGGATTCCTTTGATTTTAATTTGGTGATGAGGTTTTGTCTTATTTCTTCTTTTATGCTCTTCGGTAGATAACCGGAGGCCTTAAGATCACCCAATGTTTTTATTTTTGAAATATTCATGTTCTTCTTTTGTAATTAGTTGTAGTGAGAATCAGTAAGTAAAAGCAATAAATCAGGTACCATTCAGAGCAGAGAGGGCAGCATCAATAGACTGTTTTTCTTTTTCCGCTTTCAAAATCTTTAAAAATGAAAGCTCCTAATTTATCAAGCGAAGCAAAAAAAGCTTTTCCATTGTTGGTTTCTGTAAACTCCTGGACAAATCTTTGCAAATAGGGATCTGTTGCAATCATAAAGGTAGTGATCGGTATCTTCAGTTTCTTGCATTGTGCTGCAAGGTTCATGCACCGATTCACCACTTTCCTGTCCAGCCCAAAACTGTTCTTATAATATCTCTTCCCAATCTTCAGGCAGGTAGGCTTTCCATCTGTGATCATGAACACCTGCTTATTGGGATTCTTTCTTCTTCGCAGGATATCCATGGCCAGTTCCAGTCCGGCAACCGTATTGGTATGATAGGGGCCAACCTGTAAATAGGGAAGGTCTTTTATTTCCACAGGCCAGGCATCATTCCCGAATACAACAATATCCAGTGTATCCTTGGGATATTTGGTGGTGATCAGTTCACTGAGCGCCATGGCAACTTTCTTGGCGGGAGTGATCCGGTCCTCACCATATAAGATCATGGAGTGGGAGATATCGATCATCAGCACTGTGGACGTCTGTGCCTTGAAATCAGTTTCCCTTATGCTGAGATCATCTTCCTGCATCATGAAACTTTCAACGCCGTGATTGATCTGTGCATTGCGGATGGATTCAGTGAAATCAATCTGTTCCAGCATATCGCCAAAACGGAATTGCCTGGTTTCGGGATTAAGCTCATCACCCTGTCCGGGTTTGAAGCTATGGTGATCTCCCTTTTTAGTTTTTTTGAGCTTGCCGAATATCTCTTCCAGGCTTCTTTTGCGGATGCCCTGTTCAGTTTTTGGAGTGATCTTTATTTCCCCCGGCTGATTATCATCTGTGAGGTAACCCTTTTCCTTTAGTTCATCAACAAAATCACCCATCCCGTATTCTCCATCTGTGAGT
>CAMLGP010000670.1 GCA_946479535.1 uncultured Bacteroidota bacterium | reverse complement strand
GAAAGTGGCGATTCTCTTCATACTCATCAGCTTTCAACTGGAAACTTTGTGTTGCAGTTCCACCCTGTAATCCTAATGATTGACGTTGTGCACGCTGGTTGGCCAGAACGCCGGTTACAAAGAGTTTTCCAAATTGCAATTGTGTTTTTACACCAAAGAGGGAAGTGGCGCCCTGGATCAGGGTACCTTTTGAAGTAAAGTTCACATTACCCAGCTGGAACTGTTTGATGATCTCATCATCCTTGCCCTGGTAATTCAGGTTAAGCTGGTTTTCAAATTCAAAATTGGCAAGGGTATTATAGTTAATCGGGAGCTTTAATTTATCGCCGATATTGGCATCTACCTGGAACTGGGAGTTCATATTGAAATCCAGTCCACCGTTTCGCCTGGCTCTTTCCGGCAGGGTGGGGTTCTTGATATTCTGTCCCTGGTAACCTGCAAGGATATCCACGTAACCGGAAGGTTTAATATCTACCTTACCCGGACCGGTGATGCGGTTAAACCAGCTTTTGGAAGTATTGTATTTTGGCTTGAAGTAGCGCCGGTTCATCTCGGAAAGCATATCAGCCCGCTGCCTGAAATAGTCATTTTCATCTTTGCGGCCCTGCAGGCGTATAAAATCTTCCCGGCTGAAGGTCACAGGTGAACGGTAAAATTTGTCGCCGATCTTTTCCATGATGTAATACTCCCCGGTAACCGGGTCATATTGAACATCACGTTTGATGAAGGCGGTATCCTTCAGGTCAAAAGTGTTGCGGTTGGGGTTGGAAAGGGGGTCGCCATACCTGTCGCGGATCGGATATTTAAGGGTATCAGGAATACCGGCAGTATCGTATAAATTAATGGTATTGTGTGTATTATAGAAATCGCCTGCCTTTGCGTAGGTAGCAAAGGGGAGTAAGATGGCAATGGATACCAACGTACGGAAAATATGAGCAGTCTTAGGATTCAAGGTAAAGCTAGAGCATCAATTAGTTCCAGAAATTTTGGTCATCAAAGGATACGGAGGGTTTTTTTGACCAGCTCCTCTACCGGTAAATCCGGGTTGGTAATAAGGGTCTTTTGAAGGGCCTGTTCAGCAGCCGTTCTATTAATACCCAAAGCCGTCAGAGCATTTAACGCATCCTGTTGCAATGTATTGTTTTTCATAGGGGAAATATTTGATTCGGGGGTTGTTTTGGATAATTTATCTTTAAGTTCCAGGACCAGTCTTTCAGCCGTTTTTTTGCCAATCCCTTTTATGCCTTCCAGGGTGCGAACATCGCCCTGCACAATAGCCCTGGCAAGTTCCGCCGGTTTCATATACGAGAGCATGATCCGGGCGGTTGAGGCACCGATTCCTGACACGCTGGTAATATGCAGGAACATCTCCTTTTCGGCCTTATCAAAAAAACCATAGAGCAGATGCGCATCTTCGCGAATGACTAGAAGGGTGTGAAGGATCCCTTTATCGAGGGATTGAATTTGGGAAAAGGTATTAAGGCTGATCTGAACTTCATATCCCACGCCGTTTACTTCAATCTGAACCCATGCGGGGGTTTTATGAACAAAATCACCTTTCAGGTAAGCTATCATGGCGGCGAAAATAGGAAAAGAAAGCTATTGGCCATTAGCCGTTAGCTATTAGTCTTTAATGATTTAGTGCTGGATCGAGCTCAATGACTGGTACTAAGGGCTAATAGCTAATAACTAACAGCTAATATCTTTCTTACTTACCTTTGCCCGCGGTTTGAAGAAATAACCTGTTACGAATGAATAAAAAAATTACTGCGGCCATTACCAGTGTTGGCGGATTTGTTCCTGAAGACAAGCTCACAAATTCTGACCTGGAAAAAATGGTAGATACCACAGATGAATGGATCCGTACCAGAACGGGAGTTGAGGAAAGAAGAATATTGAAAGGAGAAGGGAAAGCAACCTCTGACCTGGTTGTTCCCGCAGTACAGGATATATGCAAGAAACGGGGTATTGATCCAAAAGAAATAGATTGCCTGATAGTGGCGACAGTTACTCCTGATATGACATTTCCCGCCACTGCCAATATTGCGTGCGACAAGCTGGGCGCGAAGAATGCATTTGGATTTGATGTGAGTGCAGCCTGTTCAGGATTTTTATATTCGCTCACTCTGGGGGCAACCCTGATTGAAAGTGGACGTTATAAAAAAGTGGTGGTATGTGGGGCCGACAAGATGAGTGCAATTGTTGATTATACGGATCGCTCCACCTGTATCATATTTGGTGACGGAGCAGGTGCGGTTTTGCTGGAACCGAATGAAGAGGGTTATGGATTACAGGACAGTCTTCTGAAAAGTGATGGCAGTGGCTGTCAGTTCCTGCACATGAAAGCCGGTGGATCTCTTAAACCAGCCTCCATTGAAACAGTTACCAATAAAGAACATTATATCTATCAGGAAGGGCAGGCAGTATTCAAGTTCGCGGTGAAAGGCATGGCAGATGTAAGTGCTGAATTGCTGGAAAGAAATAAGCTGACCGGTGCCGATATTTCCTGGCTGGTACCACATCAGGCAAATAAACGTATCATTGATGCAACGGCAGACAGGATGGGATTGAGTCATGATAAAGTGATGTTGAATATTCAGCGGTATGGCAATACAACTGCCGGTACCATT
>CAMLGP010000669.1 GCA_946479535.1 uncultured Bacteroidota bacterium | reverse complement strand
ATACGCCGGGCGGTACCCAATTATTTTTCCAGTTCAGGATCTGGTTAATAGCCCAATGCAGATAACCTGCATCAACAGATTTTCTGAAAGCCTCTACCATCTTTTCCTCATCGGCATTCGTAACACCTAACCGCCTGTTCCCGATCCTGCTAATGAAAGAATAAGGCCTGATAGGGATTATTTTGTTCAGCTTAAGACTTCCCGCCATTTTCATCCAGCGGGGCAATTCATGCGCAGATTTAATACTGGAAACAAGAATGAGTTTTTGCAAAGGAATTTGTCTAGCAATTTCAACGGCCATCATTCCACCAAAAGAAACACCCAGCAGTATGGCATCCTTTTCCTGAATGGAATTGGCCATTCTACGGGCATATTCTTCTATCTTTTCATTTCTGTAAGGCTGCAACCAGTTTATGAATTGCAGATCATAATTGTTGAATTGAAGATGCTCAAATATCCTTTCATCCGCTCCTAAACCACTGATGCAATAGATTACCTGGTTCATAATCTTTATTTCGGGTAAGATCATTCCAACCCAAACATGCCCCTGTTCAATTGCTGTAATATCTGGGTTTTGTATTCACCGGGGATCAATAAGGAAATATTATGCGGACTACCTCCATATGAAACCATCCGTACCGGAATATTCATAATAGAGCCAAATAATTTTTTTACAATCTGGGTGGTCTGAGATATCTCATTACCCACTACTGAAATGATTGCCTGATTCTCATCTACCTCAATGCTTCCAAATGGCTCCAGCTCTTTCAGTATTTCCTTTAAATAATTAGAGTGATCAATAGTAAGAGATACAGCTACTTCGGATGTAGTGATCATATCAATAGGTGTCCGGTATTTTTCAAACACTTCAAATATTTTCCGGAGGAACCCATAAGCCAGTAACATCCGGCTACTCTTGATCCGGATAGCTGTAATATTATCTTTTGCAGCTACAGCTTTCACTCCCACACTACCCGCCTTTTCAGTGATCAGCGTCCCTCTGGCCTCCGGGGCCATTGTGTTAAGCAGCTTCACCGGTATCTTATAGGTTTGAGCCGGCCAGATGGAAGCAGGATGCAGGATCTTTGCACCGAAATAAGCCAACTCTGCCGCTTCATCAAAACTCAATTGCTCCACCGGCACCGTTTTCTTCACAATACGGGGATCATTATTGTGCATGCCATCAATATCGGTCCATATTTCACACACGGTTGCGTTGATTGCAGCAGCAATCAGAGAAGCGGAATAATCACTTCCGCCTCTTTTCAGATTGTCTACTTCGCCTCTTGCATTTCGACTAATATATCCCTGGGTAACAAATATCTTTTTATCCTTGTACTTTTCCAGCAACTGGGTAAGCTTCACTTTAATGCTGCCGATCTGGGGTTCATCATAACTATCTATGGTCATAAACTCAAGCGCTGGCAATAACACATGGTCAAGCCCCTGTTCTTCCAGGTAAACACAGAACAACTTGGTGGATAACAGCTCCCCCTGCGCAAGTATATCTTTACTGAGGGCTTCGCTGAATGATATTTTAAGAATGATATTGAGGAATTCAAAATGCTCTGCAACAACTGCTTTGGCCTTGGCTACAGCTTCAGGTTTGGAAACCAGTTGGGAAATAAAATTATAGTAGTGTTCTTCCAGTTTGTTGATGGTCTGTTTGGCAGATGCACGGTCGCCTTTGGCTATCCACAGACCGATCTCAACCAATGCATTGGTAGTACCAGACAATGCAGACAATACTACAATGGCTGGCTCATTTTCTTTGGTTACCAGTGAAACAATATGGTGCATCCTTTCAGGTTTGCCCACACTGGTGCCACCAAATTTCATTACTTTCATTTGTCCCCCCCTCCGATTTTTTAAAGAATTAAAAATGTGGGTGCAAAGATACGCTGGCAGCAGGATTTTGAAATTTTGAAATTGGGAAATTGGGAAATTTTCCATGCCATTTCGAAATCTCCCAATTTCAAAATAGAACTACGGTAAAAAAGGGATATTCAACTTATCCCCAACCTGCTTCAGGTCATCCACAATCGTTTGTAAAAGATCAATACCATTCTCCATTCTTTCCTTTTCAAATTCCCGTTCCGGGTCACCCGGCACCAATACTTTTTCTTCACCAGGTATTGGCTTTGCTTTCCGGAATCCCTGGATCCAGTCATCCATACTCTCTTTGAATTCAGCTGCCGGTCTGAATGCATCAATACGCATGGCGCCCAGGAAATGACCAATTCCTTTACCGGGCTGGCGGGAAGGCATAGGTACATAGGCAGGGAAAGGTGGTACCCATGGAGCATAATTGGCCCCACTTAATACACCTGAGAAAATATCAACGATAGCACCTAACGCATACCCTTTATGACTGCCATGTTCCCGGTCACCTCCAAGTGGTAGTAGAGCACCACCCTGCTTCAATATGTGTGGATCATGAGAGGGATGTCCCTCCTTATCCTGTACCCAACCGCCAGGAGTGGAAAGGTTCTTCCGCTGTAATATTTCCAGTTTTCCATTGGCGGCTGTTGTAGTAGCAAGATCAGCCACAAAGGGTGGTTCCTTACCTGCAGGTGCCGCAACACAAATTGGGTTTGTGCCCAGCATTTTGTCTATGGAGAAGGTTGGTGCCACCAACGGACTT
>CAMLGP010000668.1 GCA_946479535.1 uncultured Bacteroidota bacterium | reverse complement strand
TCCCAGAGGCGTGGGTAAAACAACCTGTGCAAGAATACTGGCAAAGACTATCAATTGCGAAAAGCCAACAAAGGAGGGTGAACCCTGTAACAAATGCCATTCCTGTGTATCATTTAATGAAGGCACTTCCATGAACATCCATGAACTGGATGCTGCAAGCAATAACTCAGTAGATGATATCCGCTCACTGGTAGAGCAGGTGAGGTTTGCTCCACAGGCAGGAAATTATAAAGTATATATTATTGATGAGGTACACATGCTCAGTTCCTCGGCTTTTAATGCATTTCTGAAAACACTGGAAGAACCTCCTCCCTATGCCATTTTTATTTTGGCTACCACGGAGAAGCACAAAATATTACCTACCATTCTTAGCCGTTGCCAGATATTCGACTTCAAACGCATCAATACCAATGATACGGTTGAGCATTTAGAGGATATTTGTAAAAAAGAAGATATAAAAGCCGAAAAGGCCGCATTGCACATCATTGCTCAAAAAAGTGAAGGGTGCATGCGCGATGCCCTGAGCATTATGGACAAGATCGTAAGCTTTACCGGTGGTAAGCTTACTTATTCAAATACACTTGAGCATCTCAATATACTGGATGCCGATTATTATTTCAAATTACTGGATTGCATGCTGAAGCAGGATCTTGCTGGCGCAATGCTGCTTTATGATGATATCAATCAGAAAGGATTTGAAGGAGACCTGGTGCTGAATGGTTTTGCAGAATGTATCCGCAATCTGCTCGTTTGCAAGGATGAAAAAGCTGCTGTCTTACTGGAAGTAGTGGAAAGCTTTAAAGAGAAATACATTGAAACAGCAAAAGCGGTTTCAGGAAATGTGCTGATCAGCGCATTGAATATACTAAACGAAGCGGAAATCAATTACAAAGCAGCCCGCAATAAACGATTGCATGTTGAACTGGCATTGATAAAATTATGTTACCTGCAGCAGGCTCTTGAACTTGCAGCTGATGGTCCTGCTATCAGTAAAAAAAAACGGGTTGATACGGTAACACCCATGGCTTTTCGCCAACTGGTTCCCCTGGCAGCAATTGAAGAAAAACAACCTGTAACCAGTACTCGCCATCAATCAGAAGCAAAACTGATCATAGAAGAAAGACCGGTTCAAAAAATAAAAGAAGCCGTTCAACCTTCTTATGAAAAACCGCTGGAGCAGCTTACCAAAAAATCAGCTGGTGATAATAAGCTTTCAGCCCTCGACAAGATCCGCAAACAATATAAAAGCAATGGAAATTCAGGCCAATCGCCAATTAATGATCCACTGAAACCAGAGGAATTGAAACAGGTTTGGGATGAGTATGTTCAAAAGCTAAAAGAAGCACGCAATCCTGCAGCTCAGCCATTTGAACTGGCTATACTGGAAATAAAGGATGAGAATTCCTTTGAAGTAATTACAGCCAATAATATTGAACAGAAATTCATTGAACAGGAAAGAAATTCTCTGTTTGCTTACCTGCAGCAACAATTGAGAAATAAGTTGCTTCAATTTACAGTGATCGTAAGAGGCAATCTGGAACAGCAGCCAAAAATTGAAATACCATTATCCTCCCGGGAACAATTCCAGAAATTGACCGAACAGTATCCCCTGGTAAAGGAATTAAAGGACCGCCTGAAGCTGGAGCTGGATTATTGATCAGCCAGGTTCGTACAGGTAGATTTACAACAACTTACCAGTCAACTGATTTGCTCCACAATCAATTCATCATTTTATCTTAATTTCGGCCAAAATTTGATCCTACAATGGCTGAAGTGATTTTGATGCCCCGCCTGAGCGATACAATGACTGAAGGAGTAATTGCTGCCTGGCATAAAAAGGTTGGCGATCCTGTAAAAAAAGGCGACCTGCTTGCTGAAGTTGAAACCGACAAGGCAACCATGGAACTGGAGAGTTATAAAGATGGCACACTTCTGCATATCGGTACGGAAAAAGGCGGCAAACTTCAGGTAAATGACCTGCTGGCCATTATTGGAAATAAAGGAGAGGATATTTCTCAACTGACAAAAGGCGGTGGACAACAGGCTTCCGGCGGAAATCAATCCAATGGAGATTCCAAAAAAGCCGAAAAGAAACAGGATACTCCTGCTCCTGCACCGGAGAAAAAACCGGCTGGTGGCAAATCAATAGATATTTCAAAGATGGACGAGGTTGTGTTAATGCCCCGGTTGAGTGATACCATGACTGATGGCGTAATTGCCGGATGGAACAAAAATGTGGGTGATACAGTAAAGAAAGGGGATGTGCTGGCAGAAATTGAAACTGATAAAGCCACCATGGAACTGGAAAGCTATAAAAATGGTACGCTATTGTATGTTGGTGCAAAAAGGAGAAAAGATTGCGGTAAATGATCTGCTCTGCATAATTGGAGAGAAAGGAAAAGTGGATATAGATGCTATTGTAGCGGCTGCCAAAGGTGGCGGAGCAGCTGCTCCTGCCTCCAGCCAACCGGCTGAAAGCAAGGAAGCGGCCCAGGAACCAGCCCAAAAGGAAGAGGCTGGACAGGCGTCCTCTTCTTCTTCACAGAATGGAAGGATCAAAGCCTCTCCGCTTGCTAAAAAGCTGGCCGCTGAAAAAGGAATTGATCTTAAAGGTATTTCCGGATCGGGTGATGGCGGACGTATCA
>CAMLGP010000667.1 GCA_946479535.1 uncultured Bacteroidota bacterium | reverse complement strand
AAACAACTTTATACCAGTTCTATTGATGCTTTCAGAAATGATCAGGAACAATTGCTTCAGCTAATTCGCTCTTCTGATCTCAGAAAGGAAAATGATCTTGAAAGAATAAGAGAAAAGATCGCGGCCAATCGCATTCAGCTTAAATCCATTGATTTCTGGTTACGCTACTTTGATCCCATCTCTTACCGGAAAGAAAATGGTCCCCTGCGAGTTGAATGGGAAACGGAAGTCTTTGAAAAATTTGAAATGCCGTACAAGCGTACAGGTGCAGGGCTCTCACTTGCCGAGATCTATATGGACGAGTCAGCATCGCTTAATAAGGATTCATTAAGTCAGCTGATACAGACATCGATTGACAGTCTTGTGATGTTTAAGAGAGATTCAGTAATGATGCAGTTTGATTCTCCTGATCACTTCTTTCTTGCAAACCGCCTCTTTCTTTTGAATCTTGCTGCGGTATATACTACAGGTTTTGAATGTCCTGATACCAATCGTATCATACCTGAATTGCGGGCAATGTTACCTTCCGTAAAGAATATTTATAATCAATTTGGCACTGATTTTCCATCTACTCCTCTTTCAAAGAATTACGTGGATCTCTATGATAAAATGATTGACTTTGTGAATGGCCAGCCAAAGCAATTCTCCTTATTCGATCAATTCAGTCTCATCCGTGAGTATGTGAATCCGCTATTCAAACTCAATCAACAATTCATCCGGGATTACAAACTCTATTCCATCAGCTATAATGATTACGCACTGAATAATGAAACACCTTCCATTTTCGATAAATCATTATTTATTTCACAGAATACAAAGGGCATTTTTTCCCTGGTTGAGGATCCGGCAGCATTAAGCGAAGTAAAACGGGTAGGCAAATTGCTATTTTATGACCCCATTCTTTCAGGCAATAATAAAAGAAGCTGTGCCTCCTGTCATAAACCCACTGAATATTTTACCGATACTGCCGTGGCAACAGCCTTGCAATTTGAAGGTGGAAGGCATTTACCCCGCAATGCTCCTTCACTGATCAATTCTGTATTCAATCACCTGATCATGCTGGATGGCAAACATATTTCGCTGCAGGGCCAGGCCCAGGATGTAATGACCAAGCATGAAGAAATGAATAGCAGTGAAGATGAGCTGGTCAAAAAAGTGCTGACCTGCAAAGAATACAGGAATGTCTTTAAAAAGCTGCTGAAGCTGACTCCGGAAGAAAAGAATGTAGGCTTTGGGCATATCATATCAGCCATTACCTATTACTATGCTGATTTCAGTTTTTATTATTCACCATTTGACAGGGCAATGAATGAAAATGGTGGAGTAAGCAATGAGGTAAAGCATGGTTTTAATTTATTCATGAGTAAGGCACAATGTGGCACCTGTCACTTTGTACCGCATTTCAATGGTATCAAACCTCCCTATATCGGCTCTGAATTTGAGGTGCTGGGTGTGCCGGAGGATACGGCATATTCAAAGCTTAGCGAGGATAAAGGCCGGTATGATGCCAATCCTGCCAGTGAAACGCTCCATGCCTTCAGAACCAATACTGTACGAAATATTGAGTTTACAAAGCCTTATATGCACAATGGAGTGTTCACAACGCTTGACCAGGTTATTGATTTCTATGATGCAGGAGGAGGGGCTGGGAAAAAGTTGGATGTTCCCAATCAAACCCTTGCTTCTGATTCCTTAAAACTCAGTTCACTGGAGAAAAAGGCACTAATCAGCTTCCTGCATTCGTTAAATGAAAGCGTTATTTTTGAGACGCCCCCTTCCTTATTGCCTTCATCTTCTGATAAGTCATTGAACGCCCGTAAAGTGGGAGGAGAATATTGACAACTATGAAATTCATTTACCTCATATTGCTTTGTTTTTTCAGCGTTCTCCTGCTGCATCGCTGCACTTCAGAAAAGAAAACAGTATACGATATTCCAGACCATGTAACTCCCCGTAACCGCCTGCTTTTAACTGAAAAGGCAGAAAAGGGACGGATATTATACAAGCTCCATTGCTCAGAATGCCACGGTATCTTTGCCAAAGGAAAAGATGGCGTTCCAAATTTTACTCAAACACAGATCGACAACTACCATGCAGCAGCACTGATGGGTATAGACCCTCGCAATCATGCCATAGCCAAAAAGATGAGTGCCGAACAGATAGACCAGGTCATTACATTCCTCAGTCTGCGCAAGAGGAACTGACGTTGCTTTATTAAGCTACTACGGAGAAATTCGTGCTTTTCATCCGGGCCAAAAATTTTTCGGTCAGTCTATTTATTCTAAAAATCCCCTATATTTATTATAACTAGAGACGGTTGTGTAAGCCACGTTCACAGGCTTGCGCAATATGTTTGATTAACAACAAAAACTACATGCACATGAGAAAACTGCTCCTGATGGGAGCAGCTGTCCTATTATTTACAGGACAGCTGTTCGCACAAAAGAGCCTCACCGGTATGGTGACGGACGACAAAGGAAACCCTCTTCCAAACGTATCAGTTCAAATCAAAGGTGCCAACCTCGGCACAGTAACAAATCTCGACGGAAAATATTCTCTCACGGCTCCGGCAACTGCTAAAGTGCTTGTGTTCTCCTCTGTTGATATGGGAACACAGGAAGTAGTTATCGGATCCAAAGCTGTGATTGAT
>CAMLGP010000666.1 GCA_946479535.1 uncultured Bacteroidota bacterium | reverse complement strand
AAAGCAGACTGGCTATTAATGGTACAAATGGAACGCTTGGCCGCCAGCAGATCCTCAAAGGAGAGAACATCAATTTCCGTATAGCCTATCATTATACTTTAAACAAAGGTTCTCATATCCGTACGGGAGAAATAGAACCCAATGCTGCATTTATTGCCTATTTCTTTCCGCGCGTGGCTGTGTATGATGATATTGATGGATGGAATACCATCCCCTACACTGGTACCCAGGAAATGTATAATGATTTCTGTCATTTCAGCGCCGCCATCACTGTGCCACGCAATTTCATTGTTTGGGCTACTGGTGATCTGCAAAATGCAAAAGATGTGTTGAGCCCTGTTTATTATCAACGATTGCAGCAGGCAGAAAAAAGTGATGCAGTTACCACTATTATTGACAGTACAGATCTCAAAGGAGGTTCAATAACTTCAACAGCTTCCCAAAATACCTGGCGCTATGAAGCTGACAGTGTAACTGATTTTGCATTTGCGCTGAGTGATCATTATCTCTGGAAATCAACCAGCCTGGTGGTGGATCCAAAGACTGGTAGAAGAACCCGTGTGGATGCAGCCTTCAATCCAAAGCATCATGATTATTTTGAAGTGGTGAATGATGCCCGGAAGACGGTGCATGCAATGAGCTATGTGTTTCCTGCATGGCCTTACCCTTATCCACATATCTCAGTATTTGATGGACTGGATCAGATGGAATACCCAATGATGGTGAATGATAACCCGGTTGAAGACCGTCATGAAAGTATTGAGTTAACCGATCATGAAATATTTCATACATTCTTCCCATTTTATATGGGCATTAATGAGACCAAATATGCCTGGATGGATGAAGGCTGGGCTACCATTGGCGAATGGCTGATCTCACCGTTGATTGATTCAACCATTGTGGATGAATATGGGGTACGTCCTTATGCTGCATCAGCAGGCAATGAAATGGACATCCCCATCATTATTCCAAGCACAGAACAAAACCGCAGCTATTTCACTAACGCCTATCCCAAGCCTGCCATGGGCTACCTCTATATAAAAGATTACCTGGGAGACAAATTGTTTACAAAGGCTATTCATCATTACATGGAAGAATGGCATGGCAAACATCCTGTTCCCAATGATTTCTTTTATAGCATGAATGAAGGCTCAGGCAAAGACCTGAACTGGTTCTGGCAAAAATGGTTTTTTGATAATGGAGTGCCTGATCTCACTATTTCAGCCGTTCGCAAGAACGTTGATAAATATACTGTGATAGTGGGGCTTAAAGGCAATAAACCTGTACCCGTTGATCTCACTGTTGTCTATAAAGACGGATCCAAAGAAAAGGTACACCGCAGCATTGCAGTTTGGGAAAAAGGGAAAACAAGTGTAACTGTTAATTTCAATGCTACACAGACGGTGAGCCGGATTATATTAGGTGATGCGCATACTCCTGATAGCAATCCGAGAGACAATACCTGGGAAGTGAAGTAACAGAATCTATTCCATTCTTAAATTCTTAACAGGATTTGCGGTAGCCGCCTTATAGGTTTGGGACAGGATGGTAAACAATCCAATCCCCAATAGAAAAAGAAAACACATCACCACATGAAATAAATTAAAGGAAGTACGTTCTGTAAAAATTTGAATGAACATACTTGCAAGCAACCAGCCTATGGGCATTGCGATCAGACCGGAAATGAGTAAAAGCTTAATAAAACCCTTTGAAAGAATCCGCATTATTTGTATCTCACTTGCACCAATAACCTTGCGCACGCTGATATCCTTGCGTTTTACTTCAACGGTATAAACTACCAGGCCGAGCAATCCCAAACTTGCAATGGCCAAAGCTATAAATGCCAGAAAACCTAACAGGGAGATAGTTGCCGCCTGTGAATTGGACTTTTTAATATCATCTGCCAGCCAGGTGACAGATTCAGGTTGCGCAGCTTTCAATTCAGTTAATACTGCTTTCACCCGGCCTTCGATTGCTGTTTTATCATCCCCTACCGTTTCAATATAAAGAATATTGGATGATTGTCTGTCTAACCTGAATGCAAGAGGATCAATAGGTGAACCCGCATTTTCATATCTGAAATTCTTAAGGATACCTGCAATTTCCATTTGCGTTGAGTCATTTACCCACAGGTTTTGACCTACAGCCGTTGATGGATCAGTAAATCCTAAAGCCTGCGCCGCTTTTTGATTCAATAAAATATATTGCTCTTTACTACCGGAAGCGGAAAGGGGCAGATTTCTTCCAGCTAATAAACCAAATTGCATGGTTGATACAAAATCCTCATCTGCAAAGTAGTATTTAAGAGACACTATATCCTTTTTCCCACCCAGCCATACGGGTGATTTCATGCCGTTAAAACGTTTTGTAAAACTGGCGGAAGATGCTGCAACTGATTTGACGCCGCTGACGGTTGCCAGTTTTTGCTTCACCAGTTCTACGTTTATATCCTTTGTTTCAGCAATCAGGATGTTTTCCCTTTTAAAACCCGGATCCAGTTTGCCCAGGTAAGTAAATTGCCTGTAGAATACAAACAGGAATATTATCACTACCAATGAAAGGCTGTACTGAAAAACAATCAGTGTTTTTTGGAGACTTACTTTCCCGAAAAGTCGCGCTGTAGATAAATTTTTAAATACACGCAGTGGTTTGAAAGCAAAC
>CAMLGP010000665.1 GCA_946479535.1 uncultured Bacteroidota bacterium | reverse complement strand
AAAATACTCCTGGCAATTCTTTTATCGTTGAACATAATTTTTAAGTTTTATGGATGAACGGGTAAATAAACAGGCCACTGCTGAAACAGCAGCCTGTTTTAATAAGATCTATTGCCATTCGGGGTTTTGCTTCAGCACACCTCCTGACAAGTCAATCGCTTTTTGTGGTATCGGATAATACCGGCATCGATTGGTATAGCCCAATCCTCCCAGTACGGCCAAAGCATCGCCCCATCTTACAAGATCATAGAATCGGTAGCCTTCCATAGCAAACTCAAAGCGTCTTTCCGCCTTGATAGCAGCACGCATTTGTACCTGGTTCACATAAGCGATCTTAGGAACGATTAGGCGGCCCGCTCCAAGATTACCGCTAGCTCTGTCACGGATCAGCTCCAGGTTGGCTTCTGCTGTAGGCCCATCGTTCGTTTCGTTAGCAGCTTCTGCCAGCATGAGTATTACATCTGCATAGCGAAGTATACGGTGATTGATCCAACGGGCAGCACCATTTGCATTGATCATGCCTGTATAAGCCCGCATAGCAGGATCAGAATATACTTTTTTATTCCAGTATTTCTGGGCAAAGCCTCCGGCACCATCCGGGTTAGTATAAGGAGGTAATGTAGCACCATATCCGCCTTGAGCAGGGCCTCCATCAAACTGCCCTGAGTACAAAACGGTTTTACGTTTTCGTGGGTCATTATCATCCCAGGCATTTACCAGGTTATCTGTAGGTGTATTCCATCCCCATCCGAGGTTCCATTCAACAGAAGCTCCATTACGTCTTATATTCTGACATGTACCCCATTGATTTCCGTTGTCTACTTTAGTATTACTTTGTCCGTTTTGTCCTACCCAACATTGCGCTTCAAAAATGGATTCAGGTCCGTTCTTTCCGGCACCATCCATTCCGTCTTTCCAGATATCCTGAAAGTTGGGTGTAAGTGAATACATGTTAGATGCTATAATTTCATTACAAAGGCCTACAACGCGGCCCCAGTTTTGACGGAAAAGATAAGTCTGTGCCCACAATGTATTAGCCGCACCTTTTGTCAAACGACCGTCAAAACCACTTCCATAATCCTCAGTATAAAGAGGCAATAATTGAACTGCAGCAGTAAGATTTGAATCGATAAACTCATAAAGCCTGGTTACTGACGATTTTTCTCTGATACCATCAGAAGGATTTCTGACTTTATAATTGATTAAAGGCACTTCTCCATATGTCTTTACCAGTTCAAAATAGGCATAAGCGCGAAAGAACAATGCTTCACCCACATTGCGTAAATCCGCCGGGGAGCTTAGCTTAAGCGAGTCTGCAGTATAAAGCGCATCATTTGCAGTATTTATCATGGTATAGTGATCATTCCAATAAGTATTTGGAGCCCAGTCATCTTTAACATACTGGAAGGTTTCAAACTCCGTATTAATTTCCTTTCCATCGCTCGCATCGCTTCCTTTCTGTGCATCATCATCTCGTATGCTGTGAAAGTCAAGCCAAACCAGCTCTGAAAAACCGGAATAGGTACGCAGAATACTATAGAGGCCAAACACCTGGCTGTCCAGGGCGCCTTGGTGGAGGTCAGGAAGGGTTGATTGTAAAGGTTTACGATCAAGGAATTTTTTACATCCCGACACACTTATGAATAGTGGGATTGACAGGATCAATACCCAGGAATATTTTTTATTCATTTTCATAACGAATCAATTTAAGAGATTAGAAGGTAACATTCAGACCAATGGTACTTACAACAGGAATAGCACCGCCAGCATTATCATAACCAAATGCAGTTGCATCACCACCGAACTCCGGCGTATAACCAAGGTTATGCTTCCAGGTTTTCAGGTTCTGTACATTCACAAACAATCTTAAATTTTGAACCCTGATTTTTGAAAGAACACCCTTTGAGAAATTATAACCAAGCTGAATATTTCTCAACCTGAAATAACTACCATCTTCGATGTTATAAGTTGAGCCGTTATAGTTAATACGATTACCCTGACTTATAATCGGAGTCCAGTTAGAAGTGCCGGCTCCATGCCACCGTTCAAGTTTTTCAGTTGGATAATTTACCCGCTGGAAGGGAGATTCCAATGAGCCCCATGTTCTGAAAACCTCATTACCATATACACCGGTCATGTCAACACCAAGATTAAACCCCTTATAAGTAAGGTTAATGGAAGCACCATAAGTAAAGTCAGGAGTAGGGTTACCAATGAAAGTCCTGTCATCTGCTGTGATCTTGCCATCCGGCCCTTTTCCGTCAGGTCCGTTAATATCAGCAAACTTCAGATCGCCGGGCCCGTAAGCGCCCACTGCCGAGGAGTTAGGGGACGCAAGAATATCAGCATATGATTGATAAACGCCGGCCACAACATAACCATAGAAGGAACCGATGGGATAACCAACTTGTGTACGGCTTTCAGCACTTCCGTTGTTCTGGAAAGACCTGGAGAGATATCCTGACGGTAGATCTCGACTAAGACTCAGTACTTTATTTTTCAGGAAGGTAATATTTCCGTTTACTTCAAGACGCAAGTCACTGGACAGATTCTGATTCCAGGTTCCAGATAATTCTACACCCCAGTTCCTGATGCTGCCGCCATTTTCAAGTTTATTTGGCAGACCAATTGAAGTACGGTCTACATAGGTCATCAGATCTTTGG
>CAMLGP010000664.1 GCA_946479535.1 uncultured Bacteroidota bacterium | reverse complement strand
ATACACCAGTTGTCATTGATTGCTCAAATCCTTTCTGAATAGCAGGAACAAACTCACGAGGAATTGATCCACCAAACAGATCATTTACAAACTGGTAATGTTTATCAGGGTTCTCTGCTTTCCATTCTGCATCCACTGGTCCAAGATTGAATACAATATCAGCGAACTTACCTCGACCACCGGTCTGCTTCTTCAGGGTCTCACGGTGTTCAACTGTAGTTTGGAATGCTTCTTTATAGGCCACCTGAGGTGCACCCTGGTTAACTTCTACCTTAAACTCCCTTTTCATACGATCAACAATGATCTCAAGGTGTAACTCACCCATACCACTAAGGATGGTCTGACCAGTTTCTTCATCTGTCTTTACACGCAGTGTAGGATCTTCTTCTACAAGCTTGGAGATCGCCATACCCATCTTGTCAACATCTGCCTGGGTTTTAGGCTCAACCGCAATAGAGATTACAGGTTCAGGGATGAACATGTTCTCCAGTGTGATCGGGTGATCTTCATGACAGAGTGTATCCCCTGTCTTTATTTCCTTGAAACCAACAGCAGCACCGATATCACCGGCTTCAATGAAGTCGATCGGGTTTTGCTTGTTGGCAAACATTTTCATGATACGGCTGATACGCTCTTTCTTACCGCTGCGTACATTCAATACATAAGAACCTGCATCCAGGTGACCAGAGTATACACGGAAGAACGCGAGACGCCCAACAAATGGGTCAGTCATGATCTTGAAGGCAAGTGCCGCAAAGGGTTCTTTAGGATCAGGTTTGCGGATCTCTTCTTCACCGGAATCAGGATTAATCCCTTTTACCGCTTCGATATCCATGGGTGAAGGCAGGTAACGGCAAACCGCATCCAGTGCAGTCTGTACACCCTTATTTTTGAAAGAGGAACCGCACATCATTGGAACAATGCTCAGATCAATCGTAGCCTTGCGGATAGCCTCATGCATTTCATCTTCAGTAATGCTGTTAGGATCATCAAAGAATTTCTCCATCAGCTTGTCATCATATTCAGCTACTGCTTCAACCAGGCTGGCTCTCCATTCTTCAGCTTCTGCTTTCAGATCATCCGGGATAGGGATCTCATCAAAGGTCATCCCTTCTGTTTCCATATGCCAGATAACACCTTTCATCCTTATCAGGTCAACCACCCCTTTGAAATCATCTTCAGCGCCGATCGGTAACTGCAGCGGAACGGCTTTGGAACCGAGCATTTCCTTAACCTGTTTTACCACGTTCAGGAAGTCGGCACCAGCACGGTCCATCTTGTTTACGAAACCGATACGCGGAACATTGTAACGGTTAGCCTGGCGCCATACAGTCTCAGACTGAGGTTCCACACCATCAACAGCTGAGAACAGTGCAATCAGACCATCCAGTACACGCATGGAACGCTCTACCTCTACGGTAAAGTCCACGTGACCCGGAGTATCAATGATGTTGAAATAATATTTTTTAGTATTTCCTGTTGCTTTGCCTTTATCAGTAGGGAAGTTCCACTGGCAGCTAACTGCGGCAGAGGTAATAGTGATACCTCTTTCCTTTTCCTGCTCCATCCAGTCAGTGGTGGCAGCACCATCGTGCACCTCACCAATTTTGTGGATCATACCCGTATAGCGGAGAATGCGCTCCGTAGTAGTGGTTTTGCCAGCATCAATATGAGCCGCAATACCGAAATTCCGTTGGAAGTGTAAGTCTGCCATGACTTGTTTGTTTTCAGTTATTTAGATACTTAAAAAAACCTCGCGGTTTTGGAGGCGCAAAGGTAGGGAAAAGAGGCGAGAAATCAGAGGCGATTTATACAGTATCCCGGAAGGGGGTTTTTGGCCCTAAACGGGTGTTTGGAGAACTGTCAGGTGCCGGGTATTGCTGTTGTATTTGTAGATACAATGATGAACCTGGAATACGTCCTGTTTCTATTTTGTTTTTGAAATCAGACACTCTTGTAGCAATTGGAACAATGGATATTTCCTCCAATTTCTTTTAGTAACACTACTAAGAAAAATAAAAAATTATCCACTTCGTTATGCATCGTATTGGAATGATTGTACCTTCAGAGGGTATTAAACATCTATAATTCAATATTAACTACAAAAATCTTGTCGTATGGCCTCAAAGAAAAAAGCCAAAGCCAAACCTCGCAGGAAAGCTGCTAAAAAGGCACCTGCAAAGAAAAAAAGACCCGCGAAGAAATTAGCCAAAAGGAAACCGGCCAAAAAGAAGCCAGCAAAAAAGAAAAAAGTAGCTAAGAAAGCGGCTCGTAAGAAAGTCGCGAAGAAAAAAGTAGCGAAGAAGAAAGCTGCCAAACGTCCTGTAAAAAAAGCGGCTAAGAAAGCTGCAAAGAAACCGGCGGCACGCAAAGCTTCCGCTCCCAAAAAGAAACCAGCTCCCAAACCAGCCGCTCCTGTAATGATGGATGACGAGCCGGTAACAGTGGTAGTTGAAGAAGTTATTATAACTCCAATGACGGAAGAAACTCCGCAGGATGATGATAACAACAGTGGCAATACGAATAATAGCCCCTGGAATTAGTATAAATTAAATTCAGGTTGCTGAATATATCAGGCTTCTCCGCTATATGTGGAGAGGCTTTTTTATTGCCAGCAGATTTTATAAACGGCCAAAACTCATACTTTTCACCCGGTTGTGGCCA
>CAMLGP010000663.1 GCA_946479535.1 uncultured Bacteroidota bacterium | reverse complement strand
CAATCTCAGTACAATTGCAGGTCCAGAGGTTGAGGGTTCAACCAAGATCACAGGTATATTCGGGAGCAATGTGTTTACATTGAAGGTAGCCCGTGAGTATTTGAGTGATGAAGGGTACAAGAGTCTCGTTTCATCAATTAAAGCCGGCCAGAAAATTGACCGTGCTGTAGCCAACCAGATCGCAACTGGTATCAGGGCATGGGCAGAAACCAAGGGTGTGACTCACTTTACACACTGGTTCCAGCCATTAACCGGTACCACTGCTGAAAAACATGATTCATTCTTCACATTAAAAAGCGATGGCACTCCCATTGAACAGTTTGACGGTGATGCATTGATACAGCAGGAACCAGATGCATCTTCCTTCCCCAGCGGAGGCTTGCGTGCAACTTTTGAGGCAAGGGGTTATACTGCATGGGATCCTTCTTCTCCTGCTTTCATCCTCGGTATTGGCCAGGGCAAAACATTATGTATCCCCACCATCTTCGTTTCTTATACCGGTGAATCACTGGACTACAAAGCTCCTTTGCTGAAAGCACTGGAAGCGTTGAATAAACATGCAGTTGATGTTTGTAATTATTTTGATAAGAATGTTAGCCGGGTTACACCCACTCTCGGCTGGGAACAGGAATATTTCGTGATTGATGAAGGTTTATTCAATGCCAGACCGGACCTGGTACTTTCCGGCCGTACGGTATTTGGACATAACTCTGCCAAGAACCAGCAGCTGGAGGATCATTACTTCGGTTCAATCCCTGAAAGAGTGTATGCCTTCATGCGTGATTATGAAGAAGAGTCATATAAATTGGGAATCCCTCTCCGCACCCGTCACAATGAAGTAGCGCCTGCGCAGTTTGAATGTGCTCCGATATTTGAAGAGGTAAACCTGGCAGTAGACCACAATACCCTGTTGATGGATATCATGGCACGCGTAGCAACCCGCCATGGCCTCCGCGTACTGTTACATGAGAAACCTTTTGCCGGCATCAACGGTAGTGGTAAACACAATAACTGGAGCATGGCTACTGATACAGGTGTGAACCTGCTGGCTCCCGGCAAAACGCCGAAATCAAACCTCATGTTCCTCACCTTCTTTGTAAACTCAATCAAGGCGGTTCATGATTATGCAGATGTATTAAGAGCATCTATTGCTTCAGCACCCAATGATTTCCGTCTTGGCGCCAATGAAGCGCCTCCTGCTATTATCTCTGTATTCATCGGTCAGTACTTAACCAAAGTATTGCAGGATGTAAAAGAAAGAGTATCCCAGAAAATGGATGAACAGGATGAAAGCATGCTGAAGATCGATATTCACAAAAGCATTCCTGAGTTGCTGATGGATAATACAGACAGGAACCGTACTTCACCATTTGCGTTTACCGGAAATAAATTTGAGTTCCGTGCAGTAGGATCAAGTGCCAATTGCGCCAACCCCATGACAGTACTGAACACCATCATGGCTGAAACACTGAAGAATTTCAAGAATGATGTAGATGCACTGATTGATAAAGGCGAAAAGAAAGAGATCGCCATCATGCATGTGATCCGTGAATACATTGTATCCAGCGAAAAAGTATTGTTTGAAGGTGATGGATATAGCGAAGATTGGGAAAGAGAAGCCAAGAAAAGAGGATTGCCCAATGTTAAAACAACTCCACTTGCTTTGGATGCAATGATCACTGAAAAAGCGAAGCATCTTTTTGAAAGCAATAATGTTTACAATCATCTTGAACTGGAAGCACGTCATGAAATTGAGCTGGAAAAGTATATTAAGAAGGTGCAGATCGAAAGCCGTGTAATGGGTGAACTGGCAACCAGTCATATTCTGCCTGCGGCAATCCGTTATCAGAACCTGCTGGCCAATAATATCAAGGGATTGAAGGATGTAGGCCTGGCTGAATCAGCTTATGCCAATCATAAACAGATCCTGGACAAGATCTCCGAGCATATCAATAAAGCGAGTGACCTGGTGGAAAAAATGATTGAAGCCAGAAAGATTTGCAACACTATGGAGGATACGCGCACCAAAGCAATTGGTTATCAAAGCCAGGTGAAGGATATGTATTTTGACCAGATACGCTATCATGTAGACAAATTGGAGCTGCTGGTTGACGATAAGGAATGGTATTTGCCTAAATATAGAGAAATGCTATTCTTAAGATAAAAGATAAAAGATAAAATAAAAAAGTCCCGCTTCGCGGGACTTTTTTATTTTATCTTTTATTTGAGTTTGAAATTATCCAGGAACTTAGTATTGAAGTCTCCGCTTCTGAAACGTTCATCCTGCATTAGTTGCAGATGAAATGGTATGGTAGTTTTAATTCCTTCAATCACGTATTCACTCAATGCACGGTACATCGTATCGATCGCTTCATTACGTGTGCGTGCTACCGTGATCAGCTTTCCGATCATTGAATCATAATAAGGCGGGATCACATAACCGGCATAAGCATGGCTGTCCACACGCACACCGTGTCCACCGGGAGTATGCAGTGTAGTGATCCGTCCGGGTGAAGGACGAAAATCATTGTAAGGATCTTCCGCGTTGATACGGCATTCAATGGAGTGCATTTGCGGAACATAATCGTCACCGGAAATACGTTCGCCCATTGCTATCTTGATCTGTTCTTTGATCAGATCGAAATTGATCACTTCCTCTGTTACGCAAT
>CAMLGP010000662.1 GCA_946479535.1 uncultured Bacteroidota bacterium | reverse complement strand
GTTCCTGTACCCATATTCTCGGCAGGAGAACCTGCCCTTAAATGGAAATCATAATAATGCCGAAAAGTATTTATACTATCGAATTGGGGGGCAGAATTATTAATAGGTGCAGGATTAACAATAGTAATATTGGCGGGAACGGTCTTCACTTTCCAGAGTGCCTGGTTAAATGTAACACTGAATGCTGTGGAACCTTTTTTATCTACTACTACTTCGTTTTCCACCACACCATTATCCCCCCAGAAAATGCAGTTCCTGAAGATGGCATCGAGGGGAGCAGTTGCATTGCTTCCATCGTAATTGAAAACAGTGAGGACCGGATTTTTATGATCGATGAATGTGCTGGAATAAGTAACTGCCGTACAATGAGTAAAACGATAGGTACCTCCTTTGATCAATGCGATATTCTTTCCGCAGTTACTGAAAAGGCAATTGGTTGCAGTTATGCTGCTATTGGAGGCTATAATACCGGCATCATAGGAATTATCGATGATACATTGATTGAGGGTCAGCTTTGGATTGATATCGGGTGATGGATCCTCAAGAGCTATCGATTGAAAGGAATTCTTTATAACCGCATAGTTCATCACATTGTCCTTGCTTGATGCGGTAAAAAATATCCCTGGCCATGAAGCCGGAAAATCTTTATAGGGGTCATCCATTCTGTCTCCACGAAAATATACCCGGTCAACTGAATCCTTAAGGCCATTCACCGATAATGAACCGTCAATAATAACAGGTGCATCGGCATGAACAAATATCCTGACACCTTTTTCAAGTGTTAATCGTGCATTGGGATTGACATGTAAGAAACCAAGGATCACATATGGAAGATCATTGGTCCAGGTTTCATCAGTTACCACCTGCCTGTCTCTAAAGAAATGTGCATTTTGTCCCCAGGCCTCCAATTGCACCATGCGTTTATTGCCATTATAATTCACCTGTATGCTATCCCTGATCACAAAAGGGAGATTGGCAGCGTCAGGATTTACATTCACCTGTACGAAAACATAGATGCTATCATTTGCCGCTATTTCAATATTACTGGCATCCGCGGTTGCTATTCCATCCACATTCATTTTATAGGCTGAACCGGCACCACCCATCAGTTTTACAGAACTGAGCAGCAATTTTTGTTTGTTTTCATTAATGATCTTGAATTGTTGGGTTACTGAACCGGCAGTTGGGAATACGGTGTCATATTTAATAGTATCTGCGGTTATTGTTACAACCGCATCCGGAGAATTTATAAATGAATCTTTCCGGCAGGAAATAAGCAAAAGTAGACTGATGACCAGGAGAGTGCCTGCGGTTTTCAAGAGATTCATGGCAATAAAAATAGTTCAATATTTTGAAGCTTAATAATATCGGGCCACGTTACTGACCAAAATACAGTTTTTGAAATGGGGGGTGTTAAGGTAGAAATTTGCAGGGGGGTTATTTATCAGCATAGCAAAGACAGGCCAGGCTGAGGGTAAGGTTTCCGGCTTTTAGCAGCTCTGAGCCGCAGGACTCCAGGGTGGCGCCTGTGGTCACAACATCATCTACCAGGAGAATGTGCTTACCCGAAATTGCAACCGGATCAATCAGCCGGAATTTTCCTTCAATATTTTTCCACCGCTCTATTCTTCCTTTATGTGTCTGGGTTTCGGTATGATCCGGTCTTATAATTATATTTTTCAGGATAGGAAGCTGAAGTTCCCGGGCAATGCCTTCACAAAGCACATAAGCCTGATTATATCCCCGTTTCTTTTCCCGTGCCTTAAATAAAGGAAGAGGAACAAGTGCATCAGCATTAAAGCGTTCCGATTGTTTCAGGGAAGCGCCAATTAATATCCCAAGTTGATAACCTAACTCTTTATTGTTGTTATATTTTAACTGGTGAACGAGACGCTGCAAAACGGAATCGCGACTAAAATAATACTGTGCAGTGGCGGCTGAAACAGGAATTCTTCCGTAGAATTTTCTTTCAATAGGATTATCCGCATAACATTCAAAATGCGTCTCAGGCAATGTAGTTATGCAATGTAGGCAAAGAATATTCTTATTTCCGATATTATCCGTTCCACAGCCTGTGCAGGTATGCGGGAAAAGTAAATGGAGAAGGGAATCTTTTATTTCGCCAGCCCTGATCATATGGTGCGAAAATAATCTGTACCCTATCTACCATTGTCTACATTATTTTAGAAAAGATACTTATATACTTCTTCAACTCGGCCCATCGGTATAACCTCAATATTGAATTTTGCCTTGCTCATACCTTTCTGACTGTATTTGGAAATAATGATCTTTTCGAATCCCAGTTTTTCAGCTTCCGCAATTCGTTGTTCTGTCCGATTCACAGCCCTGATCTCCCCACTCAGTCCAACCTCACCGGCAAAACAAACCTGGTGTGGCAACGCCACATCCTCATAAGAAGAAAGTAAGGCCGATAGTACAGCAAGGTCAATAGATGGGTCTTCCACTTTTAGTCCACCTGCTATATTCAGGAACACATCTTTCACTCCAAAATGAAAACCACCTCTTTTCTCCAGCACAGCCAGTAATAATTGCAGGCGCCTCAGATCAAAACCACTTACCGTTCTTTGAGGAGTACCGTAAACTGATTGTGTAACCAGGGCCTGTACCTCTATGAGTAAGGGTCGCATGCCCTCAATCGTAGCTGCAAT
>CAMLGP010000661.1 GCA_946479535.1 uncultured Bacteroidota bacterium | reverse complement strand
TATTAGCTATGATATTGTGCTTGCATTGAGACATTAGGTAGAAGTCTTCAATATAATTATCTGGTTCAGGACGGGATAATATTTTTCCTGGTATTAGTGGCATTAGTTCTTCCTCTACATATTTGGTATCGTCTGAAAAAAAATATGCCTGGGCATTGGTAACCTTGCTTGTAATAGCGGACCAGGCTGACTTATAATAGTCTTTTTCCTGTAATCCAAGCACATCCAGTGCCACCGCTGTGAGATAGTCTCCTCTTCTTACGTGAATAGATATACTGTTGGTAGACTGTAATTCTGATTTTATAGATGACAGATGACCAACATATTCTTCCTTTATGGTCAGTACCTGCCTTAGCGCATCCTCATGATCAATAAAATATTTTTCGGATTGCCAGATGCCCTTTAAAAAGACAGTATCATTAACCTTGAAAAGATCAGGATCAAAATGGAAAAATTTCTCCCGGTAAATTTCTCTTTTGGTGGAGGGTTTTAAGCGTTGGACTGCTTTTGTTAGGAGACTTCGTTCATAAAACGGTTTTAATTCGGAATTGGAGGTAATTTTATCGGGAATTGAGAAATAGTGAAGTCCGTCCTTTTTGCCGGTTTGATCAAACCAGGACATGTCCAATAGTAATAGAGCATTCTTTTTAATGGAAAGCGCCTTTGCTGTAGAATACTGGAAAAGCTGATTTCCCAAGCCGCCATTCACCTGGACAATAATCATTTATTAGAGAAATTTCTGCAATTTGAATAATATTGCCCAAATTTTAAAATCTGGATAATGCAAAATAGTTTAGGTTCAAAGGTAGAGCATCTGGTGAGTATACTGACAGGCAGGAAAAAGGAATTTGCGGAGATCAAATTTTGGAAAAGGCAGATACAAAGCTATATTCAGTGGTATAACGGTGAAATTCCTGAATTATATGGCATGCCAACACCACAAAACAGAATCCAGGCACATTTGGTGAAGGATGCTGCTGTTTTAACGTTTTTCAGAGAACACCAAATGGTCAAGTATGCAAAGGACCTTGAGCTGGAGGAATCAGCCTTTGCGGGTATGAGAATACTTGACATTGGATCGGGCCCATTTCCGAGTGCACTATGTTTTAAGGATTGCGAAGTATTTAGCCTTGACCCGCTGATGGCAAAATATATTGAGGCAGGCTATCCCATCCATTGTTATGAGAACAGAGCAAAATTTGTTCAGTCAATGGCAGAGGTCATGCCTTTTGATAACGGGTATTTTGATGCGGTAATTTCAGTAAATGCTATAGACCACGTAAATGATTTTGCGCAGACCGCCAAAGAGATCCGCAGGGTATTAAAGGATAATGGAAAGTTCCGTATGCATGTGCATTACCACCCCAAAACCCAGGCAGAGCCCATAGAACTCAATGATGAGATATTTCTTGCCAATTATGGATGGGTCCATAACCTAAAAAGAATAAGCGAGTCTAATCAAAAGACCGGAACGGTCCTGACAGACTCGCGTGAGAAATATGTTGTATGGGGAAATTAAATTTCTTATGGGCATGCAATTGCCGTCCTCACCAGGTTGCCAGCATTATCAATTGTTATTCTCCAGCAATTACCATTGGGAGACTTCATAATGATACCACTGCCGATCCTGTCAATATTTACATCTCCTTCAAATACATGGAGCTTTGACTTTGGTATGGGAGAATTAAAATTAGCAGAGCCAACAGACAGGTTACCGGTACTGGCATCACCAGTTAGCAACCATGTACCAAGGGTGTTGTTTGAAATTCCAAATGCACCCGCGTGAATTTCATTGTTGTTTGATGATCCACCAACATGAAATTGCCATTCCTGGTTCACAGTTGTGTTTCTAAATCTTACTATGGTATGATAAGTGTCTGCAGAAGTAATATCCAAAGCGCCGGAAAAACCACCGGTAGCCACCTGTTGGATGGTAACTAAGGAATTGCCAGTGGAACTGGTGCCGATGCCAACACTTCCGGACTGGTTGTGTATTCCATTGGGATCTGTAACCCAGAGGGAATTACCCGGTGCAGAAATGGTATTACCCACGATACTTACACCGGTACCAGCCTGATAGTTACCAGCGATAGTATTACCAGTTACCAGAACAGTATTGTTTGCTGCCTGGTAATTGCCAGCTATGAGATTTCCCGTAACTAAAATTGTATTATTGGCAGGCTGATAATTTCCCATGATGGTATTTCCGTTGACCGTAACGGTACTGTTTCCCGCAATCAGTCTGGTTCTTTCAGCATACAATGCGTATGGCACACTTAATAGCTGTGAAGTTCCCTGAATCAAATAATTTGAACCACCCTGTGGTGCTATTTCAACTTTCAGGTATTTATTTCCTGTTTCCCATGGAATAGCAGAAAAAGTTCCTGTACCAGCAGTGCCTCTGCCAATAGCCAGGGTAAACAAACCAAAATTATTGGTAGTCAGGTTATGGGTTTCCTGGAAAATAGTGGTTCCGGTAGCTGAACCATCAAGTATGGACATACGCACACCTATGCTTTGGGAAGGTATGATCTGTCCGTTAGCAGTTCTGGCTACGGCCTGGTAATTCAGGGCTTCTGGCGTCTGGGCCAAACTGAAGAGAAAAGAAAAAATGGCAATAATGGAAAGGCTTAAACGGCTCATTGTTTTATTACTTTGATGGTTCGGTATTTATCATTAC
>CAMLGP010000660.1 GCA_946479535.1 uncultured Bacteroidota bacterium | reverse complement strand
CTTTATCTGTTCAAACTCCATACTATGGCCCAGCTTGCGTATACGCTTTACCCCTACTTCCTGTAGCTTGTTACTGACCGCCAGCAACTGGTATTTGCGCATCTGTATGTAGGAAGGATAAACCTTGATGGTCTTATTTGCTTCAAAAACATATCTCCTCATTACCAGGCGCAAGGGCCCATGAACAAATACATTGATATTATCAAATACGTATTCTCCTCTTGAAAGCGGCCGTAAGAAATATTCCAGTTCATGGGCCTCCTTATTGTAGATCCTTACTTTACGTAACCAGTTACGGTCCTGGAATTGAATGGGTATCTCATCAATCACACTTACCTGCACGGGGTATGCATACCGGTTGGTTAAAACCAGTGAAACTTTATTGTCATCGCCAATACTGAACCTGTCTGCGGTGATCCTTTCCGCACTGATCCCTTTTCTCTTACCATATAACAGCAGGCTGTCAAGCAGTATTGCAATACCCAACAGTAACAGCAATAATATGCCAATCCGGTATAGAGGAGCAACAAAAAGGCTCAATATGAACAGGGCGGCAATTCCGCCTGTTATATAATACACTGTTTTATTTAACCAAAACGATTTTAACATATTAAGGCCTAAGTTTCAAAAGCGGATGTCATGATTTCGAAATTTCCCAATTCCAAAATTTCGAAATAAACTCTCCCCTCTTATCTGGGCACATCCATTGCCAGGATGATCTGTTTAATTACTTCATCCTCTGTAACACCTTCCATCTCCTTGTCCGGCGACAGAATAATACGATGCCTGAGAACGGGAGTAACCACTTCACGGATATCTTCAGGTGTCACAAAGTCGCGGCCCTGCATGGCAGCAATAGCCTTTGAAGCATTCATAACAGCCAGTGATGCACGTGGCGAAGCTCCGAGGTATATTGATTTATGATTGCGTGTCTGGTGGATCAATCGTGCTATGAATTGCAAAAGGCGCTCTTCAATCAGAATGGATTTGATCTGTTTACGCAGACTGTTGATCTTCTGTCCGTCCAGTACCGGTTTTACAATATCATTTACCGGAGTGCTCCCCAGTTGATGGAATCTATTAAGAATTGCCAGCTCTTCTGTTTCGCTTGGATAGGGAACAATGATCTTGAACAGGAAACGGTCAAGCTGCGCTTCCGGCAACCGGTAAGTTCCCTCCTGCTCTACCGGGTTTTGAGTGGCCAGTACCATAAATGGCGCTTCCATGAAATAGGTTTTACCATCTACTGAAGCCTGGCGTTCTTCCATGATCTCCAGCAAGGCAGATTGTGTTTTGGCAGGAGCGCGATTGATCTCATCCACCAAAACAATATTACTGAATACAGGTCCCTTCTTAAATTCAAAGTTGGCTTCTTTGGGATTGAATACAGGAGTACCCAATACATCAGAAGGCATCAGATCAGGAGTAAATTGAATGCGAGAAAATCCGGCGTGTACGCTACGGGCCACCAGCTTTGCAGTTAATGTTTTGGCAACCCCAGGCACCCCTTCTATCAGCACATGACCGTCTGCCAGCAAAGCAGCAAGGATCAGTTTTACCATATCATCCTGCCCAACAATGATCTTTTTGATCTCATTGTGGATGGAGGCAACTGCTTCATTCAAGGCTGTAAGATCTGTCCGTTGCTGAAACACCTGTTCTTCAGTATTCATTGTTTGTTCTTCCATGTTCATTCTTTTTTATAAAACGATTCCAGTTGTTTATGAAATACAAATAGTTCGCCGGCTGTAATGGTCACCTGTTGTTCCAGGTAGCCAATAAAACCAATTATGGGCCTGATCTCTTCCTCTGAAATGCCTGATTTGATCTGAAGGTTCTTTATAAATTCTTCATTCAGCTCATTGGTTGGAAGCTTATACCGGGTACGAACATGCTCCAGGAAATAAGCCGCCATTTTACCACAAAGATTCCGGTGGTCCCCTTTATCATGGTACAATCTCCCGATAGTTTTTACAAAATCCAGTGAATCATTCCTCAATTTCTTTACCACAGGTATGTAACGTTGCTTTCTTCTCATTTCCAGCAGCACATAGATGAGCAGGAGAAGCACTAATAGCCAGAATGCAAAAAGGATCGGTCTCTGATTATTTGCATTAGGTATATTCAGTAGCGTGGTAAGCCATCCTTTATTTTTACTGTTAGCCTTTCTTCTATCGCTTTTCTTATTGAGATAATATTCATCCCAAACCACCTTTTTAGCGGCTGGCGAAAGAAGTGTAAATGTTTTTTCCAGGTATTCAATATTCTGTTTGTGCAATAAGAAATAATTGGTAAAGGCCATTGGCGCCAGATGTACGAACAAATTGCCTTTACCCGCTTTTAGCTGAATGAAATTTGGGCGATTTTTTTTATCTGTTCCAATAGAAACAGAAGTTTTGGCATCCAGCTTTGAGAAATAACTGTCCAGCTGTTTGCCCGGATAGGAATACGTCAGTTGACGTAAGCTATAGGGAAGACGCAGGTTAACAGTGAGGGTATCCAAAGCCTCCATATTGGAGAAATATGAGATCAGGGGTTCAATGCTGTTTACATCACAGTTAAGGGCCCTGGTAGCCTCATCAGAAAGACTGATTGCACTAATAAATACATCATTGCCGTTCTTTATGAAATTGATGAGGCTGGTCATCTCATATTTATCAGCATTGAAATCAGGAGTGAGTA
>CAMLGP010000659.1 GCA_946479535.1 uncultured Bacteroidota bacterium | reverse complement strand
AAGGAAATCGTCTCGAGACAGGAAGATAATTCGCAATGGTACATAGATCTGGTAATAAAAGGAGGGCTGGCAGATTACTCAGCAGTGAAGGGTTGTATGGTGATAAAACCACATGGGTTTGCATTATGGGAGAATATGCGGGATGCGCTGGATAAGATGTTCAAGGATACCGGGCATGTGAATGCCTATTTTCCACTATTTATTCCTAAAAGCTTTTTAAGCAAGGAGGCTGCCCACGTGGAGGGGTTTGCCAAGGAATGCGCCGTAGTGACCCATTACCGGCTCAAAAACGATCCAAATGGCGGGGGAGTGATTGTGGACCCGGATGCCAAACTGGAAGAGGAGCTCATTATCCGGCCAACCAGTGAAACAATTATCTGGAACACCTATAAAGACTGGATACAGTCTTATCGTGATCTGCCCTTGTTGATCAACCAGTGGGCCAACGTGGTGCGCTGGGAAATGCGTACGCGCCTTTTCCTTCGTACGGCAGAATTCCTTTGGCAGGAGGGACATACCGCCCATGCCACCTCCGATGAAGCTGTTAAAGAGGCCCGGCAAATGCTGGAGGTCTATGCCACTTTTGCGGAGGAGTTCATGGCTGTGCCGGTGATAAGAGGAGTAAAAACCGAAAGTGAACGTTTTGCAGGAGCGGTTGACACCTACTGTATTGAAGCACTAATGCAGGACGGAAAGGCGCTGCAGGCAGGAACTTCTCATTTCCTGGGACAAAATTTTGCAAAAGCATTTGATGTAAAATTCCTCACCAATAAAAACGAGCAGGAATATGTATGGGCCACCAGTTGGGGTGTAAGTACCCGTTTGGTAGGCGCAATTGTAATGGCGCATGGAGATGATCAGGGACTGGTATTACCTCCAAAGATTGCACCCCTGCAGGTTGTGATAGTGCCCATCTATAAAGGAGATGAGCAAAAGGCACAGCTGGATGCAAAAGCCAATGAGATCATGGCAAATCTTAAACGCCTGGGCATCCGTGTAAAATATGATGATAACGATAATGCACGCCCGGGTTGGAAGTTTGCTGAGTATGAAATGAAAGGGGTTCCTGTGCGTTTGGCACTTGGTGCCCGTGATCTGGAAAAGAACGTAGTTGAAGTTGCCCGCCGGGATACCAAAGAAAAGAAAACGGTAGACCTGGATGGTATAGCCGAATACATTGATGGATTATTGCTGGATATCCAGCATTCAATGTTCAAAAAAGCAAAGGAATACCGCGATGAACATATTACAAAAGCGGATACCTGGGATGAGTTTGTAAAACTGCTGGATGAAAAAGGTGGTTTCATTTCGGCTCATTGGGATGGTACTGCTGAAACCGAGGAAGCAATTAAGGAAAAAACCAAGGCCACCATACGTTGTATCCCACTAAATAATCCAAAAGAGGACGGCAAATGCATACTTTCCGGAAAGGCGAGCAAAGAAAGGGTGCTATTTGCAAGGGCGTACTGATTAAATAATATCGATTTAATAAGTCAGGCTTAAACTGATCATAGTCAGATTATATATAGTTGAGGATTTTCTGGTTATATTTATTCCAAGCAAAACCAACATATTTATGGAAGAAAATCAATCATTGCTGGACCTGCAGGTTGACCGGGAAGCAGCCCAGCAACTTACTGAAGTATCCCGCTGGGCCAAACTCCTGGGATTACTGATAAGTATTGGCTTCGGTCTGTGTTTTCTATTAATTGTCATTCTCTGGGGAAAATTCGCTTCGGCACTTATCCCAAAAGATGAATTGGACACGCAGAGTGTTCAAATAACACGCATTGCGGTGATCGTTGTTTTATTGATAGCTGGTGTAATTGTTGGGATCATGATGAGCTTTCTGATCAAAGGGGCTAATCGTATTCGCCTGGGTATTCAAAACCGTGATCAGCTTTTGTTCAACAGTGGTCTCAACAGTATCAAGAACTATTTTGCCATGTACGGCGTGTTGGCCCTGATTGGCCTTTTCTTCGAACTCATTGCTTTATTCACTAAATAGGATAACATTATGCAACCAGAAAATACAACTCCAAATGATAATGATCTTTTCGGAGATCTGAGTTTCGATCACACAGCAAAGCAATATCTACGTTCAATTGCCAGTTGGGCAAAGGTTATTGTAATAGTGGCTGTAATAGGCTATGCCCTTTCTTTGATAATGGTTTTGACTGCTCCGGCAGTATTAGCGCCAAAAGCTGAGGGATTTGATTTTTACATTACACAACGATCTCAAAGCCTGGGATGGCAGATCTTCGTGATCCTGATTGGGCTGTTGATCAATTACTTTTTGTTCAGGTTTGCAAGCCTTGCAAAAACCGGGGTAAATGGTCTCAATCAGGAAGCCCTGAATAAGAGCTTTAATAATCTAAAAGTATATTTCATCATATTCACTATAATTTCCATACTGATTTTCCTTGTTATAATACTTGGGTTAACAGCAGTAACAACTATTCAATAAGATAAAAGCGTAAATAGTAAGAATAAAGGGCGTTCGTTGAAGAAGGACGCTCTTTTATTTTGTGGACAGATAATTATAATCCTTCAGCAGCAGGTCCAGGAACTGGAATGGCGGCATGCTGGTCTCTATTTTCAGGTGTGATTTGATCTTTTCGCTGGCGGCATAAGCCATATTATCATCTCCTTTCTTCCGGGCGGTTTCAAGGATACTTTTAATGGCAT
>CAMLGP010000658.1 GCA_946479535.1 uncultured Bacteroidota bacterium | reverse complement strand
GGGCTGGTGCATTTTGTGGTGCGATGAGCAGAATTGATCAATAAGAGCAGCTCATTGCTCCTACTGATCCTCAGCAAGGCGCCGATAGCCATTGGCAAATGCATTGAATGCGCTAACCTGGCTGTTGCCGGCGCAGGCGGAGGAAGTGGTGGCGGTATTGGAGCAGGTGGCTTTACCCGGGAAGTAGAAGCATTTGGTGAATGCTTCGTTACAGAAGATAAAAAAGAAGGAACGGCTGCCTTTCTGGAAAAGAGGAAGGCACAGTTTAAGGGAAAATAAATTATTAATGATCCCGGGGTTTAATAGCCCCATCCTGTCTGACAAATTTTGCCAACAAGGATGGGGCTTCCTTTTACCCCAAAATCCCCTAATGGTTAATGAATCATGAACCACGTCATGTCTTACCTTTGCACCTCAAAATCAATTGCCTTCTATGGATTACAGAATAGAAAAAGATACAATGGGCGAAGTGAAAGTGCCTGCTAATGCTTACTATGGTGCACAGACTCAACGCAGCATTGATAATTTCCGGATTGCACAGGACATCAACCGTATGCCAAAGGAAATCATCCGTGCTTTTGCCTACCTTAAGAAGGCAGCAGCAATCACTAATATGGAAGCCGGGGTATTACCTAAAGAAAAGGCAGAGCTTATTGGAAAAGTAAGTGATGAGATCCTGGATGGCAAACTGGATGATTATTTTCCGCTGGTTGTATGGCAAACAGGTTCTGGCACCCAAAGCAATATGAATGTGAATGAAGTGATCGCTTACCGCGGACATGTGCTGCAGGGCGGGTCACTCACAGATAAAGAGAAATTTCTTCACCCCAATGATGATGTGAATAAATCTCAATCTTCCAATGACACCTTCCCCACTGCCATGCATATTGCAGCCTACAAAATACTGGTGGAAGTAACCATTCCCGGCATTGAAAAACTCAGGAATACCCTGGCAGAAAAAAGTAAGCAATACATGAAGGTGGTGAAGATCGGAAGAACGCATTTCATGGATGCAACACCGCTTACGGTTGGGCAGGAATTCAGTGGATATGTATCGCAACTGGATCATGGAATAAAAGCTATAAAAAATACCCTGGAACATTTGAGTGAGCTGGCGCTGGGGGGAACTGCAGTAGGTACTGGTATCAATACGCCAGCCAATTATTCTGAAAATGTTGCCACGCATATTGCAAAGCTCACTGGTCTTCCTTTTATAACAGCCCACAATAAATTTGAAGCACTGGCTGCTCATGATGCTATTGTAGAAGCACATGGTGCATTGAAAACAGTTGCAGTAAGCCTGATGAAGATCGCCAATGATATCCGCATGCTTTCTTCCGGTCCCAGGAGCGGTATTGGTGAGCTATTCATACCAGACAATGAGCCCGGTTCATCCATTATGCCTGGTAAAGTAAATCCAACACAGTGTGAAGCGCTAACTATGATTGCAGCGCAGGTACTGGGTAATGATGTGGCTATAAATGTTGGAGGTGCTACCGGTCATTTTGAACTGAATGTGTTTAAACCGGTGATGATCTTTAATTTCCTGCACAGTGCAAGGCTGATTGGTGATGGATGTGTAAGCTTCAATGATAGATGTGCTGCAGGTATTGAACCTATTGAAGCAAATATTAAAAAGCATGTTGACAATTCATTGATGCTCGTTACTGCACTCAATACAAAGATTGGTTACTATAAAGCTGCAGAGATAGCTCAGAAGGCACATAAAGAAGGTACTACACTTAAAGAAATGGCAGTCAAATTAGGCTATCTCACTCCTGCTGAATTTGATGAATGGGTTATACCTGCCAATATGGTTGGATCCCGATGATTATCAGGATTTGGATCTATAATTCACCCTTCCCCGATTGCCATCGGGGTCAATGAGTTAAGAAAAAACTCGTATTACTACGTACCCTAAAACTCCATTTTCAGCATTTTTCCGTTGAATCATTATGAGATTTTAGGGAAACGAAGTACTTTAACAGTCCGATCCCCGATAGCTATCGGGGGTTGAATTGAATCAACCCTAAATCCGTTTATCTATGAAAGGTATTGCCAGGCCTACTATTTATTTTTCTGCCTATTCTTTAAAAAACGCAGAGCAGAAAACAACCGCATCTTCTAACGAGCCTTCCAAATCATCTCCTTATTTACGCGCTTTATTGGCTGGAAGATCACGCACATCCAGCAAGGTGAGGGTATTTCCAATGATCAACCCTTACAGGGAGAAAGATGCCCGTCCTGTAAATTCACGCCCTGCCATAATCAGGCAGCTGAACCAGGTTCCGGAGGATATTGAGCTTACGGAAAAGAAGTGGTTTAATAATTACGAGTAACTCAAACACTCAATAAAACCCAAATGAGCCCCCGCCACAACGGGGGTTTTTTTATACGCTGTCTCATCCTGAAAAAAGTTGACTACAAAGTAGTCAAACATGGAACAGATAAGGATTAATTTAAAAGATGATGTATTGCTGACCGAAAAAAGGCTGAATCGAATCAGATTGCTCCCATTCGTGAAGTGCCTGAATGAGCCGCACAACATTGATAAACAACCTATGAAAGATCACCCCTGAAGAGAGTATAATTTAGCTTTCGTGTAACTCTAAAACCTACCTAAAATCTTCAGGTAAATAGCACTCAGAGGCCTGCAGTTTTACCCTTAATTACCTAACCCATTAATAGTT
>CAMLGP010000657.1 GCA_946479535.1 uncultured Bacteroidota bacterium | reverse complement strand
TTGTTGGGAATGATTCCATTGGAAGCAATGGATTTAATAATAGATGCAAAAAGACAAGAGCTGATTTTTAAACGCCCAGAATGGATCATGAGACTTTAATACACCGGTATCAAAAATCATACTCCCTCCTGTGCATATTCCATCGTACTCCAAAAGAGACAACCGTGGTATTTACTGATGTAACAGGAGGGGTTTTGGTTTCCTGCTTACGATAAACCCCAAACAATTCCAGGAAAAGGTTTTGCCTCAACTCATAAGACAATAACAGAGACCCGTACAATACATTTGTCTTCCACCCACTACCAATATCATAACCATATTCATTTTTACGATAAGGTGCCTGGTTGATCAGGAAAATATTACTTCCAAAACTTTCCGCACTTGAATCTCTCCCCTGCTGGTAAACGATCATTTTGGCCTCTATCATCATTTTAGGAGCCGGTTGATATCGGGCGATGCCGATCAACTCCTGGAAATTGGCCATCAACGGATGCGCCAGTGGCTGATTATAATGCGTGTAATTGGAAACAGAATCAAAGTGCGAATAAGTAAAGGGTCTCACCCTGTTATGCTCCAGTTGCAGATCCAGGTTCTTTATGCCAAACGCATCAATGTATTTTGCACCAGCCTGTATCCCGAATTTATTACCCCACCAGCCATTACCCGCTTTGATCTCTGATAAATTGAATTCATCCAGCAGGAACTGGCCATAGAACTGGAAATGCTTTGCCACATTGAGTTTAAAATCCAATCCGGCCACGGAGTTGTCAAAACTTCCATTCTGCTGCTCAACAGAACGATAAAAAATGATTGGATTCAGATAACTGAAATCAAACCGGTTGGGCCTCCCAAACATGACTCCTTCAAACAATCCGATATTGAGTGATTTGGTCACATTTACATCCAGGTGGTGAAATGCACCGTACTTCTTGTTCACCGGCTTATCCCCTATTCTGCTATCCGCATTCTGCAATTCCATAAACAGATTCTGGTAATTGATCCGCCAGATCCTTGTATTCAATTTTAAGAACAAACCACTTGAAGAAAAATCACTGAGGAATAAACTGCGATAGCCATTGCCAATGAAATTCTTATCATAGCCAAATGCCACATCAATGTATTTGGTAACATTGAAAGTGAAATGTCCTCTTGCATCAAAATAATCGTAACCGCCCGGGTCTTTGAAATCCTTATAATATCCCGCACCAGGTACTGCTTTCCTGTCCTGGATCCATTGCTGCACATAGGCAGGATCACGTTCCTGGTTATCCGTTAAATAGGCAGAGAAACCGATCTTATTGGCAATCCTGCCTCTTATTGTTAATCCCCGTGTATTGAGGAAGAGGCTTTGATCATTATCCTTTTCTTTGGATACAACGTACTGGATCACCGGGTTTATAAACAGGTCAAAATCGGTCACATGTACCTCATATAAGTTAGCGGGTGTGCGATAGAAATTTTTCCAGATAGGTTTCTTGCTCTGGTATTGTGCTCTTTCTTCCGGACTTACCCATTCCAGGTTATTAAGGAACACACTCCGGATATTGTATTCATCCACGGTTGAAAGTACCGGAGAGGAAGCCATATAACTCTTTAGTCCGTTCACCAGCATTTTCCGGCTAAAAGGTTTGATTTTTGAGAAGTTGAGTATGGAATCAGTACCTGCTTTTATTTCCAGCCTTTCCAGCAGCATGGTTTGCTTGTCTCCCTGGGGTAAATAAGTAGTTTGCGCAAGCAGCAGGGTCGGGAAAAAAGCAAGGAGGAAAAAAGACCATTGAAAAAGCTGCCGGCGGGCTTTTAAGGAAAGAAATAAAGGCAGCCTTAACAGGGTTTTTATAAATTGCATGGGTAGTCTTTTAGGATAATAGTCAACAAATTATGCAAATATATCTGATTAAGAACATACAGGTTGTCAACGAAGGTGAAATCAAAACAGCGGATGTGTTGATAAAGAACGGGAGGATTGAAAAAATTGGTTCCGGCCTGAGTACCCAGGGTATTGAGATCAATGGAGAAGGGAAATTTCTGCTGCCAGGCGCCATCGATGATCAGGTCCATTTCAGGGAACCCGGCCTCACCCATAAAGCCACTATTTATACGGAAGCCAAAGCAGCTGTTGCCGGAGGGGTTACCAGTTTCATGGAAATGCCGAATACTGTTCCACCTGCCTTTACCCTTGAACTGCTTGAACAGAAATATGAAATTGCCAGGAACAGCTCACTGGCCAATTATTCATTTTACATCGGTACGTCTAATGAAAATGCGGATCAGGCACTGAAGGTGAATGAACACAAAAAGGATATCTGCGGTATTAAAATATTCATGGGATCATCTACAGGTAATCTTCTGGTAGATAATCCGCTTACACTGGAAAAAGTTTTTAGGGAAAGTGAAGTGCTGATTGCTACCCACTGTGAAAATGAAAAGATCATTAAGGACAATCTCGCCAGATTGAAAGCAGAAAAGAAAGAACTTACGGCAGCAGATCATCCCATTATCCGAAATGAGGAAGCTTGCTTTGAATCCTCGTTCTATGCTATTCAGCTGGCCAAAAAATACAATAGCCAGGCGAGCAGCAGGGTGGAGCCCACGGGGTCGCCCAGCCTTGCGCGGCGCACCGCCCCCGGAATGCCCATGAGCGCTGGCACCAGCCCCAGGATGCTGACGATGCCTGTCACTGCGCGGGTGCTGAGCA
>CAMLGP010000656.1 GCA_946479535.1 uncultured Bacteroidota bacterium | reverse complement strand
TCGAATCTATAAATGCTGTATCAGAAGTAACCAGTCCTGCTTCAAACAATCTTTTCTGAAGTATCTTTTTAAAATCAGGGTTCTTTGCTTTGGGAGAAGGAACTGCAGTAAAAGGGCGATAATCTGCACTGTCCAGAAATGCAGGTATCGCATTCTTTAACTCTTCATACCCTTTATGATTGGGTTCCAGCGCATGAAATACGAGGGACAATCCATTGTGCAATTGAGCCAGGGAAAGACGATTCAAATAAAATTCACTGGAGAGCAAAGAATCTGCCCGCATCGTAATACTGTCCTGGGGTAATCTGCCAAGCTTAAGATCTTTTACAACATGCATGAAGGCATCTGTAAGTAGCAGATCGGCATTTGCCCAAAGAACGGGGTCATTCTTTGCTTTGCTTGAAATTGTATCAACCAGAAACTGTTGCCGGATGGAATCCAGAGAGTTGAAATGGTAATCCTCAGGAAAAAGGCCATAGAATTTTGCCTCCTGAATAAAACTCATCATGGAATCTCCCAGAGGCCGCCACGTTTGCTGTTTGCTCCAGACAGGTGTAAAATTATTTTTTGCATAAACCTGTTGTACCAGGCTGTCATACTCAAGGCGGTGGTATCCATCAATAGACCCGTTATTTTCAGCAGAGAATTCCAGTGAATTCTTCAATATTTCCGTTATTTTAATAGCCAGCTCCGCAGGGTTGACCACAATATCAGTGCCTGGGGCAGGCGGCTTTTTGACGCTCTTACATGCAGAAAAAAGCAAAACTGAAAAAAATATAACAGGGAAATAAAAACACCGGTCTTTTCTGGTCATAGTTGGCATGATGTGCTCCAAACGAACTTTTTAGCTAAGTTTACGAATATAAAGCGGAATGGCCATAGTCTCTAAAATAAGAAAACGGCTTAATACTTGGCCTTTACTGGCTCTCCTGGTCACCCAAATCCTGGTAAATGGTCTGGCGGCGCAAGATACTGCATCTAAACGACCTTTAGTAACCCAGAAATTACCAGCCTACAGGCAGCAGGTAAAGGACGATCCCAATAAAGAAATGGTTGAATTGAGGACACTGGGCCCGGGAATCATTTATGACCTTAGATATGCAACAATTAACAATTTCATGCACCGGCTGATGTATCCTGAAAATACTGAGGTGACCTTCCTCCGGCGGCCGGTAGCGGACTCCTTGTTGAAAGTCCTGAACGAATTGAAGGAAAAGGGCATCGGCATAAAGATATTTGATGCATATCGCCCTTATTCGGTAACGGTGAAATTCTGGGAGCTGGTCCATGATGAGCGCTATGTGGCAAATCCGGCCAGAGGTAGTGGTCATAATCGCGGAACCGCAGTTGATCTTACCCTGATCTGGTTAAAGGATAATTCCGAACTGGATATGGGAACAGGCTTCGATAATTTCACTGATTCAGCCCACCACAGTTTCACTGCCTTTACTTCAGAAATCATGGCCAACCGAAATTTGCTGAAAAGCACGATGGAAAAATATGGGTTCAGAGCATTCGGAACAGAATGGTGGCATTATTACCGGACTGATCAAAGTATGTATGAAGTGCTGGATATTCCGTTCAAAAAATTGAAGAAAACTTTATAGTGGAACTACATCAATTACCGCATCGGCATTGATCAATCCATAAATATGGGGATATGTATCCTGGGTAGAAGGTGACCATTCCTGAATGTAACGGCTCTTCAGTTTATCTGTATCTATGACAAGTTTGACAAGATCAGTCTGTCCTTTGAAATATCTTTCCAGCACGCCGTCAACCTGATGCGCTTCACTGCAATGAATAAAGCCTTCTTCCTTAAAAGATGGATGTTCATACTCCCCTTTCTGTTTGGCTTCATTCCAGGCTTTGGAAGATGTGACGTGATAGATAATTGGCATAATCGTTAGCACATTTGGGATCAAGATACAACTCTCCTGATTTTTTGTTCAAGAAGAAATAAATCCACCAGTGCCAGTGCAGTGGCTGCTTCAAGGATCACTGGCGCACGCAGGGCAACACAAAGGTCATGTCTGCCCTTTACAGAAAAATTCTCCACCTGACCTGTATCCCAATTCAAACTGTTCTGTTCTTTTGGAGTGGAGGCTGTTGGCTTAATTGCAATACGGAAAACCAGTTCATTGCCATTGGTAATTCCACCTACAATACCGCCAGCATTATTTGTGCGGGTTTTACCATCCATATTTTCAATGGCATCATTATGCTGGGAACCGAACATTTTTGCAGCAGCAAACCCTGCCCCGAATTCTATTCCTTTAACAGCGGGAATTGCAAAAGCAATATGTGCGATCTGTGATTCAACCGAATCAAAGAAAGGTTCACCCAATCCTACCGGAAGACCGTTTACACGACACTCCACCAATCCTCCAACAGAATCCTTTGCATCAATAGCTTTCTGTAATCCTTTTTCAAGATCAGTTTCCCCTCCTATTTCAGTAACGGCTGCATTTATAGTAACACCTGGCATTAATTTTTTAGCAATAGCCGCTGCTGCAACCATCCCAGTAGTTAATCTTGCGCTAAAATGTCCCCCACCTCTGTAATCCTCATTGCCACCGAATTTCTGATGAGCTACCATATCTGCATGACCGGGGCGTGGAAAGCTTCTCTGCTTTTCATAATCGGCACTGCGTGTATTATTATTCTCACAGAAAATGCTGATGGGTGCGACAGTTGT
>CAMLGP010000655.1 GCA_946479535.1 uncultured Bacteroidota bacterium | reverse complement strand
AGGTTGCATCCGGGAATGTGCCGAAGCACAGAGTAAAGACTTTGGTATCATCGCTACTGAAAAAGGGTGGAACCTCTATGTATGCGGTAATGGCGGAAGCAAACCTCAGCATGCTTTATTACTGGCAACGGATCTGGACAATGAAACTTGTATCAGGTACATTGATCGTTTCCTGATGTTCTATATAAAAACAGCTGATCCACTTACCCGTACTGCTCCCTGGCTGAATAAGATGGAAGGTGGAATTGAATACCTGAGGAATGTGGTAATTAATGACAGCCTGGGAATGGCAGCACAATGGGAAATTGAAATGCAATTACTGGTAGATTCTTATAAATGTGAGTGGAAAGAAGCGGTTGAAAATCCCGAGATCAGAAAAAGATTTTCTCATTTCGTGAATAAACCTGAGGAAAAGGATCCAACCATAAAGTTTGAACCTTTAAGAGATCAGAAGCGAGCCAAAGAATGGAAATAAGTTAGATAATATAGCCTTCATCCAATCCTGCCTTAAGAATTAGAACCGGTTGCCTGCCATTTTTTTCACCAATCCTTAATGATGATTGCTTGCCCCCTTTGTGGGACAGGATTCGTATTGCCTAAATAATTTGATAATGAAAGATTTTGATCAAATAACAGATTTCCCAAATTCCTCCGAAGACCTTGGAGGATTGCACTGGTTCTTTGCCTGCCTTGCTGAAGATGTGCCGGAAAATGGCGGCGCCTGCGTATTGTATCAGGATGAGCAGATTGCGCTGTTTCATTTTACACGCAGGAATGAATGGTATGCTACCCAGAATGAATGTCCGCACAGAAAGCAGATGGCCCTTAGCAGGGGAATGATCGGTAACCAGGGTGATGAACCAAAAGTGGCCTGTCCCTTTCATAAGAAAACATTTTCACTGAAATCGGGGGCCTGTCTCAATGGAGATGAATGTGCATTGAAGACCTATCCCGTAAAAGTGGAAGACGGGAAAGTATTTATTGGTATAAGACCTTAAAAAATAAAAGCGAATCAAATGATATGATCAACCCTGAATGCGCCTGTGGCCGCTGATCTGAGCCACAAATAAAAATCCCCGGACGAAATGGAAGCTCGCGCCGGGGGCGATTTTAAATTGACAAACAACCTAAAACCAAAGCAAAATTATGACAAAAAAGCAAATTACCCGGTGCTTGCTTTTACTGGTGAACTGCCTGTTGTTTACAGCCTTTGCCCATGCGCAGTTCTCTCTTATTGGCCAGGTCCGTACACGGACTGAAGTTCGTAATGGACTCGGCAACCTTGTATTAAAAGGATCAGATCCTGCTGTTTTTACTTCTCAGCGCACCCGCCTGACATTCGGTTACAAATGGGACCGGGTTACGTTTGGTGCTGCTATTCAGGATGTGAGAGTTTGGGGACAGGACGCTTCTTCTATCGCTAATGCAGATGGCGCCAAATTAATGTTGCACGAAGGCTGGGCTGATATCATGCTTGCCAATAAAGCTGATACCAGCATTAAATTCAAAGCTGTTGAACAATTGTCGCTCAAGATTGGGCGACAGGAACTGAGCTATGATGATGTGAGATTGATCGGAAATCTCGATTGGCTGCAACAGGGCCGTCGCCACGATATGGCCTTGCTCAAAATGCTGCATAAAGGATGGCAGGTAGATATCGGGTATGCGTTTAATCAGAATTCAGATGCTTTTGGCATAACCGGAACTTCCTATGTGCCGGGCAATTTGCCGGCCTATGTAAAGAATTCAGCCGGTGTGCTGGTTCCAACTCCAGCCGGTATTGTACCATTAACAGCAGGTGGCAGTATGGCAAATAACAGTTCAAAGACTGGTGCTCCTGTATGGACAAACCCAACCAGTACCAACGGAGCCACGCAGGATTATAAATCATTTTCCAGTGTTTATATCAGCAAAAAAATAAAACAGACGAAAATTTCCGGCTTGTTCTTCAATGACCATTTCGGAAAATACAGACTCGATTCAGTAAGTGCCAACGGTGGCTATGTATATGGCCGCCGTTTTGTTTCAACAGGTACTACTGATGGATATGATTATTCAGGTACCAGTAGCAGATTTACCTATGGTTTAATGATCAATCAAACTATAGGCAATGGATCAGGTTTTGGAAAAATTGCGATACAGGCGGCCTATTATCAGCAATCAGGTAAAGACCGCGATGGAATTAAGCTGGATGCATTCCATTATACTATTGCAGCAACCTATATAAAAGGAAAGCTGAGTTTCACACCGGGATATGATGTTTTATCGGGAAATGATGCTGTTAATCCTTCCAGCAAAAACAATCGCTTTGATCCTCTTTATGGCACACCGCACAAGCATTGGGGATATATGGACTATTTCTACGTAGGTACTGGTTCACCAGCAGGTGGATTGAACAATATTTATTTCAAAACCAAATATGCCGGCAAACTGCTTGCTTTCGGCGCAGACTATCATCATTTCTCACTCAACCAGGATATGAAGAAAGCGGATGGAACAGTGATTGGAAAAGGATTGGGCAGTGAAGTGGATATTGTGCTCAGCTATACATTGAACAAATTCACAACCATTGAATCAGGATATGCAATGATGTATGCTACCAATAGTATGCCTTTTGCAAAAGCGCAGGCTACAACAGATGCTGTGGCAGATACTTACCGGAAAACGGGATCATGGTTTTATCTCATGATCAATATCCGTCCTGAA
>CAMLGP010000654.1 GCA_946479535.1 uncultured Bacteroidota bacterium | reverse complement strand
AATATCTCAGCGCCTCTCGGAAACTGTTTTCGTATCTTATCCTGGTTACTCCTGTTTTTAGCACTGGCAATATCTTCCAACACTCTTTTCAATCGTTTATTCAACACAAACGTAGTATCAGGATTAATACGGATCATCTCTTCCTGGAAAGCCTTTTCATTATTTTGCAGATTACTTATGATTGCGTCAGCCACATAGGCGCTATTGCCAAATTTCCCTGCCAAACCTATTAAAAGATCATGAGCAGTTTTTTTATCAAAAGGCTGAATGCTATGTACAACAAAACCAATATTGGGTGCAGCCAGACTATCTCCTTTATCAATGGATGACTGCAGGACTAGCGCCACTTCATGATAATTGTCTTTATTGATCACAGAGGGCAATGCGCTCAACGCCTCCATCTCAAGCGGCCAGAAAGGTTCACTTAGCAAAAGCTTCACGTCGTTCCAATTAAGCAGGTTCAGTCCTTCCAGTGTCCACATAGCCTGAACGGCCGCAGGTAAATTATCTCTTTGCTGCATGATCTTTCGTAAAGAACCAGCGATGGTGCTATTCCTGCTATCCACAATTAGCTGCTGCACTTCATTGCGCAACCATCCATTCTTGCTATAAAATAATTTCAGCAGGGCACCTGTATCCCTGGCAACTGGAGGTACCTGTAATCTGGCTGATACCGGAATGATCTTATAAATCCTTCCACAATTAAGGGGCTGCGTCAGCTCCCGCTTTTTGATCTCATTTTTAAGGTAGGTAGTTAAATAGGTTTTGTGCTGAATGATCCCACGATAAAGATCCACCACGTACAATGCTCCTTCAGGTCCCGTATACAAATTAACAGGCCGGAACCGTTCATCTTCACTGGCCAAAAATTCTTTCCCTTTATAGGCCTGTTTGCCATTTATCCGGTAACCATCATCAGTTAGAATATTCCTTTTTATGAGATTGGCGGAAGGCTCGGCAACAAAGGCGTTCCCCCAATAGGATTTATCAAACAGGTCTCCGGTATAGATCACGGGACCGCAGGCTGCAGTGAAAGTTGTCAACCTTTTCTTTTCATCCAGTACCCCTTTCATGTAACCGCGATTTACACCTGGGGTTGGCCGGGCCGGATACACTGAATCATCAGGTACAATTTTCTTATTAAATCCTGTTATTCTTCTCTGATTTTCATTATAAGCGCCCAGGCCGGGTAAAAATTCATCCCCTATTATATTTTCAGAATTGTTATTGTAAAATAATCTGCCCCACTCATCCTGGGTGATGCCCCACTGACCACGAAAATGCGTTCTTTCAATCAGCCATTTATCTCCCTGCTTTCTATACCGTTTGGCTGATTTTGCATTATATATCCAGTTATCCATTGCCCTTAACAAACCGTTAGGCTGGTGCTCCACATTGCCTCCTTTCGCATAGGCTGAATCTACCAGTGTCTTGCCAACAGGCTTATCATCCTGTATAGTATAATACCAGAGCGAAGGCGGTTCTGCAACCAGTATCCCATCTTCAATAAGGCAAATGGCGCGAGGCAGAACGAGTGAATCCAAAAACACTTTACGTTCATCCATTACTCCATCACCATTCTTATCACTAAGGATAACTACCTTTCCCGTAGGCTTTTCTTCACCGGTTCCTAAAGTATCCGGCATATAATCATTCATCTGCACCACCCACATGCGCCCCTGCTTATCGAAATTGATCGCAACCGGAGCTGTAACCAGCGGCTCAGACGCTACAAGCCTCACAATAAATCCCTCTTCCAAATGCATTTTATCTATAGCTTCCCGTGGAGAAACCACAGGTGAAGATGAAAAAGCAAGGGAATCCTTAGTGGATTGATCCGGTTGGCCACAACCCGGTCCGGTCAACAAAATTGCAAAGCCAACTAACAAACAGATGGATATTGCAGATATAAATAATCTCATTCGCAATATTATTTCATTTATAGTATTCAATATACTAAACCCCTGGATTTCAATAAAATTCCCGATCCAGAAATCCCAGAACCTGCTGCCAGCCTTTATAATATTGGGAAGCTTTATTTCCAGCAACTGGCATATAGGAAAATTTAGCCGTGTTCAGCCTGGAGATAGTTTCCACATTAGGAAATAATCCAGTTGTCAATCCGGCAAGGTAAGCAGCACCGAGGGCAGAAACATCGGGCATTCCAATCGTCACTACCCTTTTATCCAGCAGATCAGTCAGGAACTGCATAACAAAGCGATTGGCAGTTATACCACCATCCGTCATCAGTTCTTTTAATTCCAGCGTCGCATCCATCTCCATCGCCGAAATAACATCCCTGATCTGATAGGGAATGGATTCCAGTGCAGCCCGCACAATATGATTCTTATTTGTCGAGAAATTAATTCCGGTAATAGAGGCCCGTCTATCCATTTGCCAGTGAGGTGAACCCAGCCCACTAAATGCCGGTACCAGGTATACACCACCATTATCAGCAATAGCATTTGCCATGGCTTCCGTTTCTTTACTATCAGCAAACAATCCAAGCTGGTTCTTCAGCCATTCAATAGTAGCTCCACAGGATACGATCACACCTTCAAGGGCAAAATCTATTCTGCCTTCAATACTCCAGCAGATAGTTGTAACCATACCTGATTTTGACGGAACCGGTTTACTTCCTGTTTTCATCAATATACTGCAACCAGTGCCTAATGTAGCCTTAGCCATACCAGGCCCAAAACATCCTTCACCG
>CAMLGP010000653.1 GCA_946479535.1 uncultured Bacteroidota bacterium | reverse complement strand
GATTTACATTCAATAAGACAGTGGTAGCTCCTTTGCGTTGAATTGCTGTGATCAATTCATTCATGATAAACTTTCCGGCACCTTTTCCCTGATAGGAAGGAAGCACATATATCTTGTGCAACTTATACACCTGCGGCTGTTCCAATCCTATTGCGGCAAATCCGATAGCCTGAACTCCATCATACAGCAAAAGGAATTCAACCCCTTTTTCCATATCCTCTTTTAACTTTCTCTCACTATATAAAAGCCCGAGCATATAATCCAGCTGGTCTTTGGAAAGGATAGTGCCGTAAGTAACGGGCCAGATCTTAAAGGCAAGGTCCCTTATTAATGGAATATCACCCGGATAAGCTTTCCTGAGCGCCATCGTTTCTGTTGGCCGGTAGGTTTGTTGTGAAAGCCTACGATGTATTTTAATATGGCGTAAACTCAGCCGTATGGCAATGATGAATGAAACGATTGCTCCTCCAAACAGAAATCCATCGGATATAATTCCTTTTATGGCTTGTAAGCCCTGCAGGAATAAACAATAGTCATAAACTCCATGAAATAATACTGCCCAGAACAAACCTGTGAAAAGCAATCGGTTCCTGTTTACAGCATCAAATTTTGCCTTCCCTACATAATAGCCCATGAGCACACCAAAGGTGGCATGGGCGGGGACGGCAGTAAACATTCTCAGAAATGCGATTTGGTAACCTTGTCCCAATGGCGCATATTTATATACATACAGTATATTTTCCAGCGTGGCAAAACCCATGCTGATCATTACTCCATACACTATACCATCCAATGGTTCATCAAAACTCTTACGGGTGTAGGCATAATAGCGTAAGACAAGAAATTTGCCCAGTTCTTCTGTAAGCGCAACAACCAGGAATGCGGTTACCGCGGTACCACTGATAGTTTTAGGAGGAATTTCTCTGAATAGTCCTTCTATGATCACTGCTGTGACAATACTGCAGGCTCCCAGGAAAAAACTAAACAGCAGGTTTCGTTTTGGTTCCCTGTTATACGCATCTCGGTGGAAAATAAAAATACAGATGGCCAAACCGGGCGCTATTGCCAAGGCAAGAGGGTTCATACTATTAAATGTAAAAGTCAAAAATCAAAAGTAAAAGTCATATCCTTTATAACGGAGTCAGTTTTTACTTTTGATTTTTGATTTTTTACTTTTGATTTTCTATTTCTTATTTCATCTTGTTCTTCAGATTTGCATCAATAGCATCAAGGAACTCTTCTGTGTTCAGGTAATCTTTGCCATGCTCCACTTTTGGTTTGATAGTGATGGCAAGATCTTTCGTCATTTTACCCTCCTCAACTGTTTCAATACATACTGCTTCCAGTGCATTTGCAAAATCTATGAGCGGCTGATTATTATCCAGCTTGCCACGGAAGGCCAATCCTCTTGTCCAGGCAAAGATGGAAGCGATGGGGTTGGTGCTGGTTGGTTTGCCTTTTTGGTGTTCACGATAGTGACGGGTAACAGTACCATGCGCAGCTTCTGCTTCCATTGTTTTTCCATCTGGCGTTACCAGTACGGAAGTCATCAATCCAAGTGAACCAAATCCCTGTGCTACTGTATCACTCTGTACATCTCCATCATAGTTCTTACATGCCCATACAAAATTGCCATTCCATTTTAATGCACTTGCCACCATATCATCAATTAGGCGGTGCTCATAAACAATACCTGCCGCATCAAACTTTGATTTAAATTCCTTTTGGTAGATATCTTCAAAAATATCTTTGAATCTGCCATCATATTTTTTCAGGATTGTATTCTTTGTAGAGAGATACAAGGGCCATTTTTTGCTCAACGCCATGTTGAAACAGCTACGCGCAAATCCCATGATGCTTTCATCTGTATTATACATGGACATTGCCACGCCATCTCCCTTGAAGTTGAAAACCTCAAATGTTTGTGGCTCCCCTCCGCCTTCAGGAGTAAAAGTCATGGTCAGTTTCCCTTTTCCTTTGATCACCGTATCAGTTGCACGATACTGATCACCAAATGCGTGACGGCCAACTATGATGGGTGCAGTCCAGTTTGTTACCAGTCTTGGGATATTTTTAATAACAATAGGTTCTCTGAATACAGTTCCATCCAGAATATTACGGATCGTTCCATTAGGGCTCTTCCACATCTGTTTCAGATTAAACTCTTTTACCCTGGCTTCATCGGGTGTGATTGTTGCGCATTTGATTCCCACACCATATTGCTTGATGGCATTGGCTGCATCTATGGTCACCTGGTCATTTGTCTGGTCGCGATACTCAATACCAAGGTCAAAATATTTTATATCTACATCAACATAAGGAAGAATCAGCTTGTCCTTTATGAATTTCCAGATGATTCTTGTCATTTCATCTCCATCGAGCTCTACTACCGGATTGGCTACTTTAATCTTTTGGGCCATAGATCAATTTTTGAAGTTAATTTGCGGATTGTTTAAGGCCGCAAAGCTAGTAATTTATAACTTGTTCTATATCACGGGCATTTTTCAAGTGGGACCCTCATATGTGGAAAAAATTACCCGTCTATACTTGATTCGGATCAATTATTGATGTACCTTTTATATGTTATTGAGTATCATGGACGCAACAAGACCTTTCCAGGATTACTTACGCAAATTTGCCAATGTTACGGAAGAAGAATTCACAAGATGTCTTCTCCCGGTGATAAAGGTGAGGAGATTTGGCACGAAAGAATT
>CAMLGP010000652.1 GCA_946479535.1 uncultured Bacteroidota bacterium | reverse complement strand
GCTGTGGGGCAGGACGCGTCCCATCGCCGCGACGTGATGGAATAAGTCCCGCCCAGTCAAAACGCGTTGCCCTGTAATACCCTGTGGCACTATCAGGCAAATAAAGGGTAGCGTTAATTAGTTTGTTTGAGATCTTATGTTGCGGAGGGCCTTCGGGATTAATAAGTAACCAGCTTAGTCCAAAAACCATTCCTGCAACGATGAGTTTGTTTTTCATGAATGAATATCTTTTATTGATCATTATTTAAGTAAGCGATTTCAACGGCTATATATTACGGTCTTATCACTGTCCCATCTCTTTTACGGATGATCCATCTGCCTGCATTATTAGTAATGGGATATTTCGCAGCTAATTTTTCATCAATATCCACTCCAAGGCCGGGTGCTTCATTGACGATGAAGTATCCATTCTTTAGAGTAGGCGTCCCCGGAAATACTTCCCTCACCCTATCCGGAAAGTGTTGTGATTCCTGGATGCCAAAATTCCAGATGTTAAGATCAATATGGCAGTTTGCAGCATGCCCAACCGGAGATACATCACCGGGACCGTGCCATGCAGATCTTACGTTGAATAATTCGCCCAAATGTGCAAACTTCATAGCAGGGGTAATTCCTCCAATCTGCGAAATATGACAACGGAGAAAGTCAAATGAATGATCAGCAACTTCCTGGACAAATTCGTTTTGATTAACAAACAACTCTCCCATGGCAATCGGCACAGTGGTACTTGCACGAAGCTGTTTCCACCAACTGCGGTTTTCAGGTGATAAGGGATCCTCAATAAAGGATGGATCATACTCCTCCAGCCGCTTGCACATATTAATGATGTCCTGTGGCTGCACCCGCTCATGGGTCTCATGCAACAATTCAATTGCCTCTCCACCGGCCGTTCTTACTTCTTTGAATAGATTGGGGATTGCCTTTACATAAGCATGCGTGTCAATAAACTGATCAGATTTTTTGCCAAAACCTGCGTCCTGAAAATCGGGTTTCTGGGCAAGCTGCAATGAACCATAGCCTCCCATCTGGATCCTGATATGGCGGAAACCTTCGGCCATATATTTCTGTACCTGTGCAATTACGTCCTGTGGGTCTTTTCCGTCTGCATGTGCATAGCAATCAACTGCAAATCTTGCCTTACCGCCTAATAACTGGTAAACTGGCATATTGGCCCGTTTTCCTTTTATATCCCATAATGCCTGGTTCAGTCCGCTAATAGCGGCATTCAATACTGGTCCGTTTCTCCAATAGGAACTCACATAAAATGCCTGCCATATATCTTCAATCGTATCAACATCCCTGCCGTTGCAAAAATCCCCCATATAGTTATTGATGGCAGTTACCACCACTTCCGCACGCTGGGTAAATGTGGCGCAACCTAATCCATACAGACCCGGTTCGGAAGTTTCTACTTTAACTACTATCAGATTGGATCCCCCAGGAGCTGTACCGATTGCCTTTACACTGCGAATGGTAACTGGTGGCATTCCCTTTCCTGCATAAGTATATTTTGCCCTTTCTTCTTCTTTGGCTTCGGCACTCATTGGAGCAGTGAGGAGACCCAGCAATCCGGCTGCCGATCCCATTCCAAATAATTTAAGGGCCTCCCGGCGGCCAGGTTTGGTTTCTTTATTTCTCATAAACAGATTTTTTTGATTTTAGATGATTTACTGACAAAGTTGAAAACTTCCCGCTATTATTCAACATCGCCAGAGTCTGACCCTGCCTGAAAAACAGTATCAGACCAGAGACGATGAGGGGACTTTTCATAAAAAATCGATCATGTATATCTTTAACTTGCTGAGTGGCAGTGACATAAAAGTAAGGAGAACACATGATGGCAAGCCAGGTGGGAATGGTAATAACCGGCTGGCTACAAAACAATGCATGGCGGGTTAATAAGGGGCTTAATTATATAATAATCCAGAAATAATAAGCTGCAGGAGAAAAAAGATTTAAAATTGAGACATGGCTAAAGCCTTTAAGGCAAACAACTGAATGCCTAATTAATAATTTCATGAAATGGTTTGCCAAAATCCTCACCATAAATATCCTTGTACTCTTTGCTGAATTTCTGGTAGGCATTATTGGCCAGGGTATGACGCTTAAGCAAGATCAGACTCTTGCATTTATAGATGAGCGCATCCTCGTTCAATTTATCAAAATAGAATATATAGTTGGTGATCTCTATAATGGACTCCGGATCTTTGGAAATATCCTGGCTCCTGATTATGCTCAGGCAGGCATTGATAACAAAATTGGAAATTTCTGATTTTATATCATCCAGCCAGTTGTACTCAGTTTGGGCCAGAAATGCACCTCTTTTAATAATATCAAGCAGCGCATACAAATGACTTCTGTTTCCTTCTGCAGGAGTATGGGTCAGCAAAACATATTTCTTATAGTCGATGTACATATCAGCCTCTTCTGATTCCAGCTGCCAGAAGCCTGATTTTTTATTTATCGCACAATTGCCGATCTTTTCCAGGATCGTCTTTAACTTGACAATATTCACAGAGCGGTTGTTCTTCGCATCTTTATCTGACTTGTTATGCCATAATATTTCATTCAGCTCTTCAGAAGATATTCCCCTTCCGTTCCTCATTGTATAAATGGTAATGATGAGAAACAATTCCTTTAACAATGGGGTAAAGAGCCGGGTAATATCGTTGGCTTCTTTATCAAATACCTGGAACTGACCAAACAAATAAATGGAAGA
>CAMLGP010000651.1 GCA_946479535.1 uncultured Bacteroidota bacterium | reverse complement strand
TCTCCATCCGCAAAAGAGTTGATGGCATCCTTGCCTGCTTTATTTACTTTATCAGCTGCATCATATAAATAAACACGCATTATATCCTGTTGAAGCGCAGTTGCGGCTTCTCCCTGTTGCTCAGTCATCTTCATTACACGCAGCAATACACTTTCCGCATTGAAAGTTTCAATAGCCATATCTGCAAGGTTCATCAGTATCTCCTGCTCGCTTTCAATCTTCATCATCAGTTTCTGAACGGCAGCACCGGCTGTGATCAGAATGGATTTTTTAAGATTGGTTACCAGCTTCCTTTCTTTTGCAAATAATGATTCATCTTCAGCACCGAAATCAGGAATGCTCATCAGTTCCTTCTGAACATTCATTGCTGGCCCCATCAGGTCTAGTCTTCCCTGCATGGCTCTCTTCAGAGTCATATCAAGTGTAAGGAGGCGATTGATCTCATTGGTCCCTTCGTATATCCGGTTAATACGACTATCACGATATGCTCTGGAAATATTGTATTCGGCACTAAATCCGTTTCCTCCATGGATCTGCACCCCTTCGTCAACCACAAAATCCAGGACCTCACTACCAAATACTTTCAGCATGGCACACTCAATGGCATATTCTTCTGCAGCGCCTAACAGTGATTCATTGTAAGCCTTGCCTGCTGCCAGCGACTGTTTTTCCTTTTCATCAATCCATTTGGCTGTACGGTACAGGGATGATTCACCAACAAAGATCTTTATAGCCATATCAGCCAGCTTATGCTTGATGGCCCCAAAATTGGCAATAGGCTGTTTGAACTGTTCCCTTGCTTTTGCGTACTGTACAGAATCATTCAGTGCTCTTCTTGCACCACCTACTGCTGCTGCACATAATTTCAGACGCCCGATATTGAGAATATTGAAAGCTATTCTATGTCCTTTGCCGATCTCACCCAATACATTCTCAACCGGAACTTTTGCATCCTGAAAATAAAGCTGAACGGTGGATGATCCTTTAATACCCATCTTATGCTCTTCTGGTCCCTGCGTAAATCCTTCGGTACCTCTTTCTACAATGAATCCTGTGAATTTATCTCCATCCACTTTTGCAAATACAGTATATACCTGGGCAAAACCTCCATTGGTGATCCAGCATTTCTGGCCATTCAACAGATAATACTTTCCATCATCACTTAGTTTGGCTGAGGTCTTTGCACCCAACGCATCACTTCCGCTATCAGGCTCTGTGAGACCGTAGGAGCCAGCCCATTCACCTGTGATCAGTTTGGGAATATATTTCTTCTTTTGCTCTTCTGTTCCAAAATAAAGGATAGGAAGCGTTCCAATCCCCGTATGTGCGGCAATTGCCACTGAAAACGAGTGACCGGCACCGAGGTATTCATTCACGATGGTGGCGGTTACAAAGTCTTTTCCCAATCCTCCATATTCTTCCGGAAATGCTACTGCAAGCAAACCCTGCTCGCCAGCCTTTGTCAATAATGATTTCATTAACCCAGGCTCCAGGTTATCGATCCTGTCAAGGATCGGATATACTTCAACATCAAGGAACTGATCACACATATCGCGGATCATCTTTTCCTCCTCTGTAAAATCTTCTGCTGTATAAGTATCGGAAGGCAATGATTCCCTTGTCAGCCATTCTCCTCCTTTCAGAAGAGTCTTTGTATCTGCGGCAGCACTCATAGTATTAAGTTTAAGTTTTTTGGTTTAGGTATAGTATAAGTATAAATCAGTCCCGATAGTTTAGCGGAACGGGATTACTTAAGGTTATCGTATACAATCTGTAATACTTCCTTACAAATTTCTATCCTGTCTGCGGAAACTGTTTTCAACGCTTCGCTCAGTGTTTCATCTGCAATTTGCATGGTTTCCTCTTCAAGCTTTTGTCCATGTTTGGTCAGATAGATCATATTGATCCGTCGATCATGTTCTGAAGCTACCCGCTTAACCAGGTTCAGTTTCTCCAGATTATCCACTAAACGGGTTATGCTTGGTTTATCGCGGAAGGTAGCATTACACAACTGCTGCTGGCTTCTGCCATCCTCCTTCCATAAATGATAGAGCACACTCCACTGTTCAATGGTAAGGTTCAATCCGGCAGTATTGAATTTTTTCTGCAGCCTCCGGGCTATGGCCGTGGATGCCTTACCCGTGATGAAGCTGTAGAGTTCGCCCTTTTTAAATTGGTTGTTTGGCATATAGTTGTTTCTGCAACTATCCAAAAATAATATTATTTTTGATGGACTCAAATCTTTTTTTCCTAAAAATTTGTTGTCTGTCTGATGCATGGATAAACAGGTAGTTACATATAAATCTTCTCAGATCTGCTACTATAGAATTGGAACAGGGCCCAGTCTGGGCCTGTGTTTCCACGGATATGGCGAAGATGCTACCAGCTTTGCGTTCCTGGAAAAACTGGCTGGAAACCAGTACACTTTCTATGCAATAGACCTTCCATTTCATGGCCAGACAAACTGGAAGGAAGACCTGAATTTTACCCATACAGATCTTCAGCAGATCATCCATGACCTCCTTCTTGCCAACAATATCAACCTGCAGGCAGATGCCCCTAAACCCGACTGCAAAATTGTATTAATGGGGTTTAGCCTGGGTGGAAGAGTTGCACTTAGCCTGTACCAGGCCTGGCCTCAGCTTACAGAAAGACTTGTGCTAATGGCGCCGGATGGATTAAAAGTTAATTTCTGGTACTGGTTATCTACCCGAACATG
>CAMLGP010000650.1 GCA_946479535.1 uncultured Bacteroidota bacterium | reverse complement strand
TATAATTTCAAAGATCACTACCTTCTGCAGGGTTCTATCCGTCGTGATGGCAGCTCTGTATTTGGAGCAAACAATGAATGGGGTTATTTTCCTTCTGGTGGTGTTGCATGGAGAATTAGCCAGGAAGAATTCATGAAAGGTCAGCAACTGTTCTCTGAACTTAAATTAAGAGGCAGCTATGGCGTAACCGGTAATTCCAATGGTATTGGCGCTTACACGGGTAAACTGATTTACGGTATTACGGGTACTTATTATAATAATGGAGTTCAGGAGAATGCTTATGGTCCAATACAGGGTTCAAATCCGGATCTGAAATGGGAAAGGACAGCTACCACCAATATTGGTCTTGATTTCACGATGATCAAAGGAAAAATATCCGGTTCACTCGATTGGTATAATAAGAACACCACAGATATGCTGTTTAAGTATTCTGTGCCTGCATCTCTTGTACCCGGTGGAAGCCTCTGGGCTAATGGTGGCGCCATCAACAACAAAGGATTTGAACTGCTGCTTTCTGCTACCCCTGTCAGCACGGGTATTCTTAGCTGGTCAACTACTGTGAATCTGGCTACCAATAAGAACAGGATCACCAGCCTGCAGGGACCTTATAGCAATGGAGATTCCATTCGGTATTCTGATCCCGAAGGTCCGGGGCAAACTGGCGCTACACTTCAGTTACTCAAGGTGGGTAAACCACTGGGTCAATTCTTTTCGCTGGAATATGCAGGAAAGGATGCCAATGGAATGTCTCAGTTTTACAAGAAGGATAAAACACTTACCACTGCGCCTGGTATCGGCACGGACTATTTTTATGTGGGAAATGCGCAGCCAAATCTTCTCATGGGCTGGAATAATAATATAAGGTATGGAAAATTTGACCTGAATGTATTTGTAAGAGGTGTGTTTGGCAATAAGATTTTCAATGCCACACGTGCAGATCTGTCTTATGTAACAGCGGCTTCCGGAAGAAATATACTGGTGAGTGCAAAAGATGATAAGATCACCGATACCAAGAATTCTTACTATTCCACACGTTATATAGAGAAAGGAGATTATGTGCGGCTGGATAATGCCACACTGGCCTATACGTTTTCAAATCCTGTAAAGGCAGTTAACAGCCTGCGAATATATACATCCGTTAATAACCTGTTTACGATTACAAAATACAAGGGAATTGATCCGGAAATAAACCAGGGCGGGGTTGCACCAGGCATCGATTACAATAATTTCTATCCCAAAACCCGCACTATTCTCTTCGGTGTGAACGTATCATTCTAAACAATTAACAAAACTGAGAATATGAACAAGATTTTAAACAGGATGATTATACTGGTTTGTCTTACCGGCATGATTTCATCCTGCCATAAAATAGACGTTAGAATCAATTCGGAGCTTACGCCGGAAACTTTTCCGCAAACAGAATCCCAATACAATGCAGTAATGGGCCCTGTATACACTGCCTTGCGTCAAAATTTTTCCACTGATGTTTTTTTCCTTCAAAGTATGTCAACCGATGAATCTGTACTGGGCACGTTTGCAGCAGACTGGATTGATGGTAACAGGTATCTTGAGCTGCATCGGCATACCTGGACAAAAGATCATCCTAATATTAACAGCGCATGGGGTTATCTGACAAATCTGATTGGAACCGCAAATCAGACCATATATATAGTGCGACAATCAGCTGATGGTCCCACCAAGAATACCAGCCTTGCAGAATTACAGGCAATGCGCGCTTATTTCTATTGGATGATGATGGACTTCTGGGGAAATGTTCCTATTGATACTGTTTATCCCAGCAAGGTGCTGAATACAAATTCTACAAGGGCTCAGGTGTTTTCCTTTATAGAAAGTGAATTGAAAACTGCTATCCCTTTTTTGAAGACAAATTCCGGTGCGCCTACCTATGGCAAGCCTACGCGCTATATGGCCTTTTCATTACTGGCTAAAATGTACCTGAATGCAGAAGTATATACAGGTACTGCCAAATGGAATGAGTGTATAGCGGCATGTGATAGTGTGATCAATGCCGGTGGCGGAACACAATATGCCATTGAACCAAGGGCCTCCTATCTGCAAATGTTCTATCCTACCAATGGGCCATCCATGAAGGAATTCATCTTTGCCATACCATTTGATCCCTCCACTTCCAATGGATATCTGTTTTATGGTCGTTATGATCTGAACAGAAACCTGGGAATAAAATACAGGTATTCCGGTTCCACTCCCGGCAGTAATGTGGACCCTATTCTCAATTTTACTACCGGAAACGGACTTGCCAATAATAAACCAAGCGGCCCCAGGTTTACAACGGATGAATTTTTTGCTTATTTCAATGATCCTAATGATATCAGGAATAAACAATGGCTTAGTGGATTGCAGTATTGGGACAATGGTAACCCTATAATGGTAAGAACAACCAACCTGGGCTATGATCAGTTTTATAGTGGCCCAAATCCAGGTGCTGCCTATACCTACCAGTTAAATCTTTTGCCCCTGGGCAATTCAACACGATTGGGAGCCAATTCCTTTGATCTTGGTAAAGATGAGATTGCCTGGAATACCGGCGTACGCAACATTAAATTCTATCCAGACGCTAATTCTATTACACGTAATCAGAACAATGATGCGCCTATCTTCCGTTTCTCAGATATCATACTGATGAAAGCGGAAGCCATTGCAAGAGGTGGCACAGCTACAATGGGTCATACTGCTCTTTCCCTTGTG
>CAMLGP010000649.1 GCA_946479535.1 uncultured Bacteroidota bacterium | reverse complement strand
TGAAATTCCCAACGTTCTTCTTTTCATTTTCTCTTTTTATTATTTGTTGTAAATGAATTAGACTCCCGCCATAAAATACAGGGAGTCTGTTACCTATAGGTTATTTATGTATTTAGGGTTGTAACTGTCCATAGGTGTTTGTCAGTATCTGTTGCGCCTGTTTAAGTTTCGCAAAGGTGGCATCATTGATCAATGAATACGCATTTTCAAAGGGTCCAACTATACTCAAAAGTGTCTGATAGTCGGCAGCAGTGAGCTTGCTGTTGGAAGAACGATATTTGAGGGCGAGTAAAAAGCTTCTTCCTTCTGAAAGTTCATGCAATTGAGAAGGTTTATCAGTAATGGCCTGGGGATGGGTCACATAATAATACATGCCTGCAGCCATCGTTTTTTCAAGGAATTCTTTAATAGTGGTGATTGCCTTATCACGGGCAGCATAGTCTTTTGCACCGATGGCTGCACGTCCTTTGCGGAATGCTTCATAAACAATACCACCTGCTTTAATGAATTTTGCTCTTTCAGCAAAATAACCGGCAAGGGCCAGAGGTCTGCCAGGATCTGCAGCGGCAGTATACGCTTTAGAAGAGTCATAATCCATGGGAATGCACACATATCCAAAAGCCAGATCCCATTCATGTTGCATGGCCGTTCCTTTCCCGGCTACTACTGTATTATTGTCTGCACTAACGGAAGCATCCAGGTGCTGAATAATCTGACTTAACTGAAGTCCGCCAAACAATCCTTTTGCAACGCCCTGGTTAAATTCATAACCGGAATAGTTGAAAAGACGGGTGCCCTGTTTACCGGCTACACCCTGTGAACCAGGCGTATTATAAAATGCACTGATCTTAACCATTGAGTCGGCCAGCGCCTTGAATAGGACAGCATCTGTTGTTTTTGATGCAATACTAAAGCCAGCTGAATTTATTTGAGCTGGTGTATAGGGAAGATTGGGAGTGAACTCAGAAGTAAAGGCATTATTAGAATTATTCCAGAGATAGTTCACGGTATCCTGACTAAGCTGGCGGATGGATCCTTTTCCCAGGTAACCTGTAAACCCGGCGCCCATATCTACGGCCATTGTAGCTTCTGCAAATTCTACATTGTCAAAACTGGCGTAACTATCGGGAACTGTATATTGAGGGATTTTGTCATCGTCGTTTTTATTACAGGAGAAGGCCAAAATTCCGATTGAGCAGACAGAAAGAAATAGGGTGCTTTTGTTCATTGTAAATCAATTTCCTGCAAAGGAAATTCAGAGCGGCTGCTCAACCTTGCGAAAGTGGGAATTCAATTTACAGAATCTGGAAATTAACCCTCATTACTATGACCATTTTATGACGGAATATCTATAAAGTCAACAGTTGCAGATCTGCCAAAGGAAGATTAGCCGGTCTAAGGCACTAAATTTCCACTACAATTGATTTCTCCCCAATTCCCAATTCCGAAAGTATCTTTTGCACAGCATCCATCATGGGAGGGGGACCGCAGATATAAAGGTTTTCATTGTAGCCAGGAAGTAACTCCTGCAACACTTCTTTATTGATATATCCGTTTTTATAACCTTCTACCTTTTCATCAGAAAGGATATTAATGAAATTATCACCCAACAATTTCTCCAGCTCATCTTTTATTATGATATCATTTTTCGTTTTGTTGGCAAACAGCAGTCTGTTTCCCCTGAGACTATTCTTTTGAGCCAGATCTCTGAATATGGCAATAAACGGAGTGATCCCTGCGCCTCCTGCAATGAAAAGACCGGGTCCTTTATAATGAATGGCTCCCCAAATATCCCGGACAATTAACTCATCACCTGGCTTTAATTCTCCCAGCAGTTGGGTTACTCCATTATGAGGGTAAGACTTGATGGTAAATTCCAGGTAGGGATCAGAGTTGAGGGAGGTAAATGTAAATGGGCGCTTTTCTTCTACCCAGCCTGCTTTATTAACTGAAACTTCAGTGGCCTGACCGGGGATGAATTCATATCCTTCGGGTTTATCCAGCCTGAAACGATGGACATCATGTGTTACAGGAATAATAGATTGTATTTTCTGAATATAGTCCATATTGTAATTAGAGTTTTAGCAGAGAAAGTAATTTACTCATTGGTTAGAGCATTTCCATTGAAAAAAGTTACAAAATGATTGGCAATTCGCCCTGTTATTTATACTAAAAATCAGGTAAATTGCAACTCTTTTCATGAAAGCTGCAACCCTGAAATATATTATCAGCCTGTTTTTTGCCTCCCTGCTTTTGTTCAAAGTAGCAGTTTCTGTCATTTCAGTCTTTTCTTCTGGTTTAAATGAGCCGATCACGGAATTGCTTATGGAAACTGAAGAAAAAAAGAACAGTTCTAAAGCTGAAAATTCAGTAGAAGAAGAATTGTTCGGTAAAGCCATACTACCTGAAGAATATGTGCTTATTACAAATAGTACATCTAAAGAAATACATTCAATTACAGCGTCTTTGCCCGGTGTATATCTGGATACCTTAACTCCTCCTCCCAATAATTTCTCCTGTTGACCTTCTACTCCTTCCAGAGTATCAAATTAATTTCTTAAACTAATTAATACAGCTATGTATCGTATATCCTCATTGGGTAAATCAACCCTCGTAATAATATTTGTATTGACCGCACAAGTGACAATCTCACAGGATCTTTCAGACAGCGAAATAAAGAAAAATGCTGCCCCTATTCAGGAGCCCTTAAAGCAGATCACTTCACTAA
>CAMLGP010000648.1 GCA_946479535.1 uncultured Bacteroidota bacterium | reverse complement strand
TCCTAATGCAAAATTCATTGCTCACCCTGAATGTGAAGAACCGGTGCTTCGTATGGCGGATTATATTGGATCCACTACCGGATTATTGAAATTCACTCAAACAGATCCTTCTGCTGAATACATAGTGGCTACTGAAACTGGCATTTTGCACCAGATGATGAAAGCTTCTCCTGACAAAACCTTTATTCCTGCGCCTCCAAATAACAGCTGCGCCTGTAATGATTGTCCGCACATGAAGCGTAATACCCTGGAGAAACTGTATCTCTGTATGGAGTATGAAATGCCTGAAATACTAATGGATGAAGAACTGCGTGTGGCTGCGAAAAACCCAATCGAAAGAATGCTTGAGATCAGTGCCAGGGCAGGACTGTAAATTTGCCAATCATCATTTATCCCAATGCTTAGAAAATACTCCATTAATCTTGAAAGGAATACTCCTGTTCAATATATATTGGGAATTCTTTGTTTACTTGTTTATGCAGGATGCCTGTTTTTCCCATTAATGGATAAAGATGCGGCTCATCACGCCAATATTGCACTGCACATGTTGCAGTTCAATGATTATGTGAGCCTGGTTGACCGGCATATGGAATACCTAGATAAGCCTCACTTCCTTTTCTGGATTTCAGCAGTCAGCTTTAAGATCTTTGGGGTAAATACATTTGCTTATCGATTGCCAGCCATTCTTTTTGGACTTATATCAATTTACAGTACTTACAGGCTTGCCAAACATTTATCCAATAAAACTACAGCCAAGCTGGCAGCAATCATGCTTGGAACAGCACAGGGGTTCATCTTATCCATCAATGATGCAAGGATGGAAACACCGCTTATGGCAGCCATTATATTTGGATTGTGGCAGCTGATTGTTTATGTTGATACAAGAAAGTTTTGGAATATAGTACTGGCAGCTCTGGGTGCCGGCATTGCTTTTTCAACAAAAGGATGGATAGGGCCGGCAATTATTTTCATAGCTACATTTTTTTATATTTTGTTGAATAGGAAATGGGCAATCCTTTCATACTGGAAGACCTGGCTATTTATTCCCTTTTTATTATTATTTATTTCTCCGGTTTTGTACGCCTATTATTTGCAGTATGACCTTCATCCTGAAAAGGTGGTGAGAAATATGAGCCACATTTCCGGAGTTAGGTTTATACTCTGGAACCAGAACTTTGAACGTTTTGGCGGTGATGGATTTGTCAAAGGCGGAAGAAACAGCAGTGTGTTCTTCCTGTACCATACCTTTCTCTGGGCTTTTTTCCCTTGGTGTATTGTGGCCTATGTAGCAGTAATATTCTGGCTGCGTAGAATGATCTATTTTAAAAAATGGCGATTTCCGTTCAATTTTGCAGCCCTGGCTTTTGCTTTCATACTGTTCACCATCTCGTTCTCCAAATTCAAAATGCCGCATTATATTTTCATGCTATTGCCATTGGCGGCATTATTCACTGCTCCTTATCTAAGGCTGGCATTATCTTATAAAGGCGGATTAAAGTTCTATTATCCTTTGCACCTAATATTGGCAGTATTGGTTATTCTTGTAACCATTGTATTAAATTATTACTTTCTGCCCCCTTCCCTGTTTGGTGAGGCAGTCGGCGCAGTTCTTATCCTTGCCTTGTTGATGTTATTGTTGCGAAAAAACGTTCAAAGAGCATACAAGGTGGTTTATCTTACAGTTTGTGTGGCCTTATTGTTCAATCTCTTTATGAATTATAATTTCTTTCCCAGGCTTTTGAAGTATCAGGGTGGAAATGAACTGGCATTTCAAATGCGAAAGGACAAAAGCCAGATAGATGACAGGGATATTATTTTACTGGATGTAAATGCACACAGTTTTGATTTTTACCGAAGCTTTAATCATGATATTGTGGATTTGAACCAGCTTGCCAGTAAACTTCCTTCACTAAAGGATAAATATTTTCTTGTTACGGCTAAATTAGTAAGAGAATCGCTGGCTGATAGTTTTATAGTTAAGCCTGTAATAAGCCATGTAGACTACAATGTAACTACGATGAAATTAAAATTCCTCAATCCAAAAACGAGAATGAGTAAGGTAGATACATTGATACTTGCGCAGATTGAGCCTAAGAAGTTTTAGGCAACCCGGTTGATGGGTCAAATACAAATAAATTTCCGGGATATCTAATTACCAGAAAGAATAGTAGCGCAATTCCTGCTTCCAGCATCTCTGCTTTTTTCTCATGCGGCAAAAGACTCGTGATCAAAAAGACCAGTAACATACTAATGATCTGGTAAGCTTTTGGAAGAGGGATACCACTTCTGTCAATGAACCGTTTGGTTCCGGAATGGTATCTGTAAAGAATTGGAAATACTAAAAGGTAAATGCCCATTGCAATAGTGAGCCCAATGGAGAAGATCAGTTTGTTCAGTTTAACCCCGTCCACTACCAGGTTATGAAGGTTGGTCTCACCCTGTGAGTTCCGCTCCTTGAAAAATTCCGAACTCTGAATATGGAAGATCCGTTGACCCCAGGAGATTTCTTCCCCCGCAGCAAAGAAAAGCATCAGTGCCAGTCCAAAGGTTACAATCAGGAACCATGCAGTCCGGTGTTTTCTGAGCAGAAAAAATCGCCTTACACAAACAACACACCCTAATATCAGACCCAGCACAGTAAGCCATTCTACTATGCCATCCTCCTGCACATAAGATTCAAATTGGGCTACATTGGTATAAAACAAAATATAGCCAATGATCAAAATGACTAA
>CAMLGP010000647.1 GCA_946479535.1 uncultured Bacteroidota bacterium | reverse complement strand
CCGTGCACAGGAATAAAGAAGCAGAATATTTTTTGTTACAAGATGTATTTCTATGACTACGGTATACGCGTCATCATCTTCTCTACCAGTTTATATGTTGCCGGGCAATATTCGACATTCTGCTTATGCACATGCACATAATCTTTCATTTTCTTTGGCAGATGCGGGAATCCTGCACAATCAGCAGGGCGGATAGCATAAATACTGCATTTATTATCCTTGAGATTGAGAAACTGGCAAGGTTCGGTCTTATTGATCCAATCCCTGTCGCCACCTCTCTCCTTCTTCAACCATTGCTTCGCAAATTCTTCCGGGGTTTGACCAAAATGTTTGGAGATCCTTTTCAGATCGGCCTTATTAAAAGTAGGCGTCATCGTCTTGCAGCAATTGGCGCAGGAAAGGCAATCCACTTCCTTCCATACTTCCTTTTCAATTGCAACAGTCAATTTTTCAAGCCCACGCGGTGGTTCCTTTTCCAGTTTTGACAGGAACCGTCTGAAACGCCCTTTGTTTTTCAGGGCCGTCTTTTTAAATGCGCGGAGGTTAATGGGTTTCATTTCGCTCATACCGCCGAAGATACTACTAAAAGGATAACACAGTTCACAACAATAGTAAGCCCTTCCCGTCCTTCCCGCCTTACCGGTAAGACGGGAAGGATGTACTTAGATCGGGGAGATAAAATTAAGTTTTGTGCAAGGGCTTACTGTAAGTTAATATAGTGCCGTTCAAAAAATTATTTCCTCCCGAAGCAGCTCATTGGTTATTTTTGTTTCCCTCACTAAACCAATAAAATATGAGAATAGTTCTTTTGCTCGTTGTCACCGTATCCATCGCCTGGGCCTTCAGTTCCTGCAAATCTGCGGGCGGTCCGCCTTCTTTTTGCGATACCATTTGCCTGAAAGACAGTCTTAAATTTGTTGACGACGCGCATCCCCTGAAACCTTATGTGTATATCAGTGCTGCAAATTGCAATGCAGACACCATTGCCTGGAGCTACAGTGGCATGGGTGATAACCGTAAGTTGGGAATACCTGACCTTGTTGGCGCCCCTGTAAAACTGAATCCCCAGGCTGTTAGCTGCTTTATTAAAGATACCAGTTATGCGTGGGTGGCTTTTAACGATTGCAGCAATGGCCGTGGTTATCTCCTGAAAATTCCTTTCAACGGACGTGATCCGCTTGGCCGCAAAACCAGCGCCATTAATTCGTTTGACCCCAAATTTGCTGTTGCTAATGGGCTCATTGCCTATTCAGACCGCGGCAACCTCTTTGTGGAAGAAATGACTACCGGCAAACAGGCCATGATGACCTTCGGACAAAAACTGGACATTAATTATGACGCAATACATGAATTTATTGATTCAGTAAATATTACGCCTACAAGCATTTGGGCCAAAGTGAAGATCGGTGATGAATGGCAGGTTAAATCAAAAAGCATTGAACTGAAATAAACTGCCAACTATAAACGCTTATTATGTGGGAGGCTTACAAAAAAGGATTCAAAGCCTATCTGCAACTGGAAAAATCACTGGCTGATAATTCCATTGAAGCCTACCTGCGGGATATTGACAAGCTAACGCAATACCTGCAGGAGGCTTCTTCTTTAAAGAATCCCGGCGATATCGGATTGAAAGAACTGCAGCAGTTCCTGAAATGGATCACTGAACTTGGTATGACATCCACTTCACAGGCCAGGATCATTTCCGGTATCAAGTCATTTTATAAATATTGTTTGCTGGAAAACATTACACGCATTGATCCCACCACCCTGCTGGAAGCGCCTAAACTGAAAAGGGCTTTGCCGGATGTTTTAAGCTATGAAGAAATAGAATCCATTATTGCACAACTGGACCTGAGCAAACCTGAAGGCGGGAGAAACAAAGCTATCCTGGAAACCATGTACAGTTGCGGATTGCGGGTGAGCGAGGTGGTGAACCTGAAACTTTCACAGCTTTATCTCGATGTAGGTTTTATCCGTGTTCTGGGTAAAGGTGATAAGGAGAGGCTGGTACCTATCGGCAGCAGCGCAGTCAAATATCTCACACTTTATATAAAGCAGATAAGGGTGCACACACAGCCCAAACCGGGAAATGAAGACATCGTGTTTCTGAATAACCGTGGCAGCAAATTATCCAGGGTAATGATCTTTCTTATCATTAAGGGACTGGTGAAGAAAGCAGGCATTCATAAAACCGTATCGCCACATACATTCCGTCATTCTTTTGCCACCCACCTGGTAGAAGGTGGTGCAGATCTTCGCGCAGTACAGGAAATGCTGGGGCATGAAAGTATTACCACAACAGAAATTTATACCCACCTGGACAGGGAGTTTTTGAGAAAGACACTGGAGAATTTCCATCCGGCGTTTAATAATACCCGCCCGGCGTAGAAGTATCGCAACGATACAAACAATCCTAAAATGGCTACCGGATCACCAGTTTTTCTCCAAATACCTTTCCGTTTTTCTTGTTTTTCAAACTGACGATATAGTTGCCGACAGTAATAAAAGGAAGCTCTATATTCATCACTTTTGCTTCCGCATCGATCCATATTTCTTTCTGAAAAACCCGTTTGCCATCGAGGCTGTTCACCGTCAGGTAATAGTAACCTTCCTTTAATTTACTGGCCAATTCGATATTCAAGCTGCTTCCTGAAGCAACAGGGTTTGGAAATATTTTGAAATGACCGGATGCAGAATCCATAATTGCAGGAATGATCATAGAATTTTTTTTAG
>CAMLGP010000646.1 GCA_946479535.1 uncultured Bacteroidota bacterium | reverse complement strand
TGGCAAATTCTTCTTTAAATATTCTCGTTTTGGTTTGGGAAATAACAATCCTGCTTTCTCATTTAGATTTCCGCCTCTAAACTGTGAACAGATCTCCTTCTTTTCAATAGGTCACTATCTCTATTGTTCCACGTGAAACCTTGAGGCATTTTATATAACTTCTTACAACCTGGCGCACTAGCTAATAATTAGGAACAGATCAATTAGGCTCTAGCCCAATGGATTTCAGATCTTGTACCACAGTAAGGCTTACTCTTCCGTATAAGCTCCGTACCTTTTCCGTATATCTTCCGGTTCAATACGGAAGATATAGCTTACATAAACGGAATATATACGGAAACAAAAGCCTAACTTCAGATACACATTAATACATTTTCTATGGCAATGTCAAAAAGCACCTTCCTTAACCTTGTGTCAGGTATGCTAGGAAAGGAGATCATTTTTAAGAATTACTATGATAAAACAGTGGTTTCCAAAAGACCCAATATGAGCAAGCGGGTCTTATCCGAAAAACAAAAGGATTGGAACTGGAGAATGAAATTCGCGAATGCTTATGCGAAGAGCATTTATAAAAACAAGGACGAAAGAAAAAAGGAGCGAGTGAGGTTAGAGTTACCACCTCATAAATCGCTGTACCATGCCCTTGTTAAGGAGCACCTGGATAAACACAAAGATTTACCTTTGATAGATGTTCATTAGTTTATTCATCGGGGTTTTGTATTCACTTTTCGCCCGCCCTGGAACTAAGCTAAATGCACTTAATGGCCCCAACCAATATAGCTGGGGCATTAAATCAATTCCAGTGTACTCCATTTGTGCCTTTCCTCTATAGAGTTAACTATAATCCATCCATTCTGAGGTTCCACGTGGAACTATAAGGACTCTGCGTGGAACCGCTTTTCCATTTTCCCTTTCCCTGACCTACCTTTGCCGCCCGATGTTTCCTGAATATGATATAATTGTAGTGGGTGCTGGACATGCAGGCTGTGAAGCAGCTGCGAGTGCGGCCATTTTGTTTTGGAAGGTTCTCCTTATTACTATGAACATGCAGACCATTGCCCAAATGAGCTGTAATCCTGCCATGGGAGGTATCGCCAAAGGGCAAATTGTAAGAGAAATAGATGCCATGGGGGGTTATTCAGGAATAGTGACAGATCTCTCAATGATCCAGTTTAGAATGCTGAACCGATCAAAAGGTCCGGCCATGTGGAGTCCAAGAGCGCAAAACGACAGAATGCTATTCGCTGCAAAGTGGAGGGATATGCTGGAAAAGACTCCGAATGTTGATTTTTACCAGGATATGGTGAAGGGGTTAGTGATCAAAGATGGTAGGGCAGTTGGAGTACTTACAGGTTTAGGGCATGAGATCAGATCAAAAGCAGTAGTGCTCACCAATGGCACCTTCCTGAACGGAATTATTCATATTGGAGAAAAGAATTTTGGAGGTGGCCGTGTTGCAGAAAAAGCAGCTACCGGGATCACGGAACAATTAGTTTCCCTGGGATTTGAAAGCGATCGTTTGAAAACAGGCACTCCTCCTCGTATTGATGGCCGCAGTCTGGACTATTCCAAAATGGAAGAACAGCCAGGAGATGAAGAAATAACTGGATTTTCATTCAAAAATGTTCAAAAACCAGCCAAACAAAGAAGTTGCTGGATCACTTATACCAATCAGAAGGTTCATGATATACTGAAGACAGGATTCGACAGAAGCCCGATGTTCAGTGGAAGGATTGATGGAGTAGGGCCACGGTATTGCCCCAGTATTGAAGACAAGATCAATCGATTTGCAGAAAGAGATCGCCATCAGCTATTTATAGAGCCGGAAGGATGGGATACGGTAGAAATTTATGTAAATGGCTTCTCTACATCATTACCAGAAGAAACACAATACGAAGCACTTCGTATTGTCCCTGGGTTTGAAAACGTGAGAATTTTCAGGCCTGGTTATGCCATTGAATATGATTTCTTCCCTCCCACCCAGTTAACTAACACATTAGAAACCAAACTAATATCTGGCCTCTTCTTTGCCGGTCAGATCAATGGAACCACCGGTTACGAAGAAGCAGCCTGTCAGGGTCTCATGGCAGGTGTTAACGCTCATCAAAAGGTAAAGAGCCTTGCGCCGGTAATTTTGAAAAGGAGCGAAGCCTACATTGGAGTACTGGTTGATGACCTGATCAATAAGGGTACCCAGGAACCTTATCGGATGTTTACTTCTCGTGCAGAATTCAGGACACTCCTTCGTCAGGATAATGCAGATCTGAGATTAACTCCATTAAGTCACAAACTTGGATTGGCCTCTGATGAAAGATTGGATGCTGTACAGGAAAAAGAAAGTGCAGTTGCAAAAATCAAATCTCTTTTGAAGGAAATCGCCTTTGAACCTGAGGAAGTAAATGGCTATTTGCTTCAATTGAATTCTTCACCAATCAGTGAAAAGCAAAGAGCAGAAAAAATATTGCTTCGTCCAGATGTGGAATTGAAGGATATGATCTCCCATATTTCAAAACTCCAGGAAGCACTCCATTCTTACTCTACAGATTCCATTGAACAGGCAGCCATCCAGGTAAAGTATGAAGTATATATCGAAAAAGAAAAAGAGCTTGTTAGTCGTATGAGTCAGTTGGAAGATCTGGAAATTCCTGAAAGCTTCGACTTTAAAAAAATACAATCACTCGGCAATGAAGCCCGTGAAAAGCTGATTCGTATTCGGCCAAGAACATTGGGACAGGCA
>CAMLGP010000645.1 GCA_946479535.1 uncultured Bacteroidota bacterium | reverse complement strand
TCCTTACAGCCAGAAAAGATGATGGCGAAGAAATGAAACAGAAGCTGATCAAATTGTAATTACTAATGGACACAATAGAGCGGCGAAAGGTGAATGGACTTGTTCCGTTCACCTTTGCTGATTATGGATAAAAAATAATTCATCATTTATTGTGGACCGGTTATACGAATTGTTCAAGCAATTCAATTCTTTTTTCTATGGGTGGGTGAGTCGCAAACAAATTGTCCCATGAAGCAGATTTATGAGCGGAAGGTTTTGGATTTTCAATGAATAGCTGGGCAACATCCCTGCTCTCTACTGCTTCAATTAATGGGTCAGAAGTGATCTTGCGCAAGGCTGAAGCAAGGGCATAAGGCTTTCTTGTCATATCGGCTGCTCCTGCATCTGCCAGGTATTCTCTTTTGCGGCTGATACCGAACCGAAGTAATAACGAAATTAAATAAGCAATGGCTGTAACAACTATTGCAATAAGAATGATCGCTCCAGTTCCCTTATTGTCCTTATTGCTTCTTTTTCCACTGCCTGGAAAGCGAATGCCTCTGAACGCCAGTTCTGCCAGAAATGAAAAGATCCCTACAAAAATGATGGAGATGATCAGCAGGCGCACATCGCGATTACGCACATGTGAAAGTTCATGCGCAATCACACCTTCCAGTTCTTCATCATTCAATTTTTCAATGATTCCCTTTGAGAGAGAAATGGAATAGCTTTTATTGCTTATTCCACTTGCAAAGGCGTTGAGGGAATCATCATCTATAATAAACAGTTTAGGCATTTGCATCCCATTGGCGATGCAAAGATTTTCCAGCAGGTTATACACCCGCTTGTTCTCACTTCTTTCCAGTGGCTTTGATCCTGTAGCCATCCGTATAAAGACACTATGACCCGCCCAGGCGATCAGGAACCATATACCGGTGCCGATTAAAATAAACGGTAATGCAACCAGGAATTGACTGTTGGTTTGCTCTGCATTCTGGTTCCCCGCGAAAAAAAGGATGATATAGAACATTCCCATTAGCAATGCAGGGAATGCAATTAACAATAAGATGGAGTTCAGATTATTTCGCTGTATCTGCGTGCCAAGACCTGTATATTTCATTCCGCCTGATTAAGCAGGAGCATTAATTACCAAAATTGATCTTTGGCGGTTCTTCCATTTGTTTACGGCTTTCAGTACCCAGGTCAAAGAAAACCTCTCTCAGGAAACCAAAATTGCGGGCCAGCAGGTTTCCTGGAAATGATTCTACTGCATTATTGTATTCCGTAGTAGCGCCATTGAAGAATCGGCGGGAAGCAGCCAGTTTATTTTCTATATCACTCAATTCTTCCTGTAACTGAAGAAAATTCTGATTCGCCTTCAGGTCGGGATAGGCTTCCACCTGCACTTTCAATCCCTGCAGAGCTGAAGTGAGTTGTTGTTCTGCCACGATCTTGTCATCGATAGTCCGTGCACTCATTGCGGCGGTCCTGGCTTCGGTCACTCGGAGTAGCAATTCCTTTTCGTGTGCTGCATAGCCTTTAACTGTTTCAACAAGTTGAGGCACCAGGTCATGTCGCTGTCTTAACTGTACATCAATATCAGCAAAAGCATTCTGGCGCCTGTTGCGCAATCTTACCAGGCTATTATAAAGATTAATCAGCCAAAGTGCAAGTACTACCAGGATGACAACAAGGATCCATACCATAATAAAAAAATTAAATGTTTTCGGCCTTTTGAATTTAAGTTCTGAGTCAGTAAATCCAAAAGTCCAAATTTGGACGGGGTTTTGGTGTCCCTGAAATTAAGAAATCCCGGTAATAAACAGTGGCTATTTCAGGTTTTGGTCAAAAAAGTCCTTCATATCCTTCCACGAAGCTGAATCAGCTGCCGGGTTGTAAGCAATTGGCAGATTGAATTTCTTTCCGTTCTCAGTTGATTGGGGATTTGTCCATGCATGGGTTGCACCCGGATAAACCTTGAAAGTATAAGTAACGCCAACGCTGTCCAGCGATTTACGGAACTGGTCTACCTGTGCCTGTGAAACAAATTTATCATCACCTCCATGGAGGACCAGTATCCTGGCTTTTGTAACATCTTTAGCAGGCGTAATTCCGGGTAATCCACCGTGAAAACTTACAACTGCTTTCAGGTCATCACCCAGTTTAGCCATATTCAAAACCTGGGTACCACCAAAACAATAACCTATTGCTGCAATATTGGTCTGATCTACCTGGCTGTAGGATTTCAATTTTGCAAGGGCAGCATCAAACCTTCTTTTTGCCTTTTGTGGGTCTTTGTAGTAGGGGGCTGTTGCTTTCATTGCTTCCTGTGGATTTGCCGCAGTGTCACCATTGCCAAACATATCTATTGCCATGGCAACATAGCCCAATTTTGCAAGTTCTCTCGCTCTCATCTTTGAATATTCAACCAGGCCCCACCATTCATGAACTACAAGAACTGCAGGTCTTGCAGCTGTGTTATTTTCATCATAAACCACGTATCCTTTCATGGTAGCACCATCACCTTCATACGTTACATTCTCTTCTTTCAGCCTGGGTTCTTTTGCAGCTGTAGTAGTTGTATCATTTGCTGCTGTTTCTGTTTTTGACTGGTCACTGCTGTTATTGCAGGCTGTAACAAAGAAGAGTGCAACGATAATTGCCGGATTTAGAAGTTTAGGATGGATCATGATAATGATTTTAATTTTTAGGCCGATAGCGAAATAGAATAATGGCACAAAAGTATTTGAAATAAATTATTGTAGGTCTCC
>CAMLGP010000644.1 GCA_946479535.1 uncultured Bacteroidota bacterium | reverse complement strand
ATTGCAAAAATTGAACTGGTACGTGGTACCGGCTCACTTCAATACGGAGCCCAGTTTGGCGGAATGCTGAATTATGTAAGCAAACAGGGTGATACTACGCGTCCTTTCAGTTTTGAAAGTATTAACACGATTGGTTCATTCAATCTTCTTAGCACTTATAATGCAATAGGGGGAAAGGCTGGCAGGTTTCGCTACTATGCTTATGTGTACAAAAAATCAAGGGACGGATACAGAGATAATGAACATACCAGTTCAGAAGCAGAATCGGTTATGGTGGCCTATGAACCCAGTTCCCGTTTTTCTATCCGGTTAGAATGGGCAAGAGCCATGTATAATTACCGGATACCAGGTCCGTTAACTGATAGTATGTTTGAGGCCGATCCAAAACAGGCAACCCGCTCCCGGAATTATTTCAGTCCCGATATCCATGTCCCTTCGATTAGCCTTAACTGGCAACTTGCTCCGTTAACAAAACTGCAACTCGTAACTTCTGCGGTACTTGGAAACAGGAACAGTGTTCAATTCGATAAACCAACCAATATCAGGGATACAATAAATTTAAGTACGCATGACTACAATAACCGGCAGGTAGATATTGATGCATTCCACAGTTACACTGTTGAACTAAGAGTTTTGCAACAATATTTTACAGGCAAACGCCATCATTCCATACTGGCAGGTGTTCAGTATATGAATACTGACCTGCATAGACGCCAGTTAGGAAAAGGAACTACAGGAAGCGATTATGATCTCACATTACTGGATCCCGTGTTTGGAAGAAATGTTCATTTGAAAACGGATAATATCGCCTTCTTTCTGGAAAATAAATTTGATCTCCTTCCGAATTTGACATTAACTGCTGGAGCAAGGGTGGAAAGCGGTACTACCAATATGAGTGGTACCATCACCTATTACCCGGATAACCAGATACCTGTTAGCATGAACCATAAATTTCCGCTGCTTGGCGCAACACTGTCTTACAAGCCCGGTAAAAATATGGAATGGTATGGGGGCTGGTCAAAAGCCTATCACCCCATGCTGTTTAAAGACCTGATCCCTTCCTCCACATTTGAGAAGGTTGACCCAAATATTCATGACGCAAGAGGATATAATGCTGAAGCGGGCTTCCGTGGCAACTGGAAAATTCTTCGTTGGGATGTCAACGCGTTCTTATTAAAATATGATAACCGTTTTGGTACACTTGCACAGACGGATGGTGCGGGCAATTTTATAACCTATCGAACTAATATAGGTAATTCAATGACAAAAGGTGTGGAAGCCTTTTTGCAGGCAGACTGGTTACTTGGGGGCAAGACATTGATTTCCGTATTTACTTCTACAGCCTTTGTTCATGCGCGTTATACTGAAGGTTATGTAAAATCCGGGAATACAAATGTGAATATTAAAGGGAATAAGGTAGAAACAGCTCCGGACCTGGTAACCCGTAATGGAGCCAGCATTCGGTATGAGAAATTCAGCTTTTCTGTATTATATAGTTATGTGGCCGAATCTTACGCAGATGCTTTGAATACGGTAGAACCCTTGAAATCTACAGGTGCAATTGGCCTGGTGCCTTCCTATGGTCTGGTTGATATGAACGGTTCTTTCCGGATTTCGAAGAACCTGGAGTTAAGGGCCAATTTGAACAATGTGCTGGACAGGCAGTATTTTACAAAACGTCCCAGTTTCTATCCGGGACCGGGTGTATGGCCATCAGATGGAAGGAATGGAACCTTAACATTTTTAATCAGATTATAAGGACTTGAATAATTCCAGGGTGAGCTATGAATTGCAGTGATATTTCCTGCAATTCATAGCTCACCCGCTTTTACTACCTTGCACATACAATTTGTAGTATGAGAAAAATTCCCCTCCTCACCCTATTAATAATTGCCGTGCAGGTATCCGCTCAAAATGTTCAAACCCCCGACCAGATATATGGTGTGCTGTTCACAGATGTGCAGATGTCCAAGATATTTCCAGATGGGAAAACATTTGTGGATTGTGTACCTAAAAGAAATCCAAAGGCAATTGTAAAGGATTACCTGGCCGCGAAAAATAATCCCGCTCTCCGGTTTAGCCTGCAATTATTTGTGGAAGCAAATTTTGAATTGCCGAAGACACCACAGCTGAATTATATCACCCAGGAAAAGGATGTGGTAGCACATATTAAAAACCTTTGGAGTGTTTTGAGAAGAGATGCAGATAAACCAGTGGTGGGTAGTTCCTTGCTACCATTGCCCTATCCATATATTGTTCCCGGCGGTCGTTTTCGTGAAGTGTATTATTGGGATTCCTATTTTACCATGCTGGGATTGAAAGTGAGTGGAGAAACGGAGATGATCGAGAATATGGTAAAGAATTTCGCTTACCTGATCAATACCTATGGACATATTCCCAATGGCAACAGGAGTTACTATATCGGACGTTCACAACCTCCCTTCTTTGCTGCAATGGTTCAGCTTCTTGCGGGGATCAAGGGTGATGGGGTTTACAAAACCTTTCTACCTGCACTGGAAAAGGAATACAAATTCTGGATGGATGGAGCTGCTACACTTAAGACAGGACAGGTGTACCGTCGCGTGGTCAGGATGCCGGACGGTACAGTATTAAACAGGTACTGGGATGACAGTAATGTACCGCGCCAGGAAAGTTGGAAGGAAGATGTTGAAACTGCAGAGAAGAGTGGGCGAAATAAAATTGAAATGTACAAGCATCTTCGTGCAGGAGCATAGAGCGGTATTGATTTCAG
>CAMLGP010000643.1 GCA_946479535.1 uncultured Bacteroidota bacterium | reverse complement strand
GATAAAGTGAATAAGCTGCGCCAACTGGGGTATTCTGTAAAGGGCAGGGATATGCGCATACCTTTTCGGCCCGATCCTGATCCACTGGGTTTAAGAAAATTTATCCGTCCGGACTTTCCAAAGTCTTATGACGATGAAGTGACGTTGAAGTTTGCCTGGGATGATTTTCAGCAGCAAATCTCTAATAAGATGACAGAAGTGATGAAACAATTGCAGCCGCATATTAACAGGGCAGCCCAGCAGGCTCAACAGACTTATAATGCCATTCAGAAAAATAAAGGAGTGGCCGGACTGTCCCTGGCTAATTCAAAGAAGACTCGTTTGTATGAAAAAGTTGCCCAGCGTAACCTGGATGATATGGAGAAGGATGGCGGGATAGAATTCAGGCTTCGTAAGGCAAAAGCCCAGTTAGATTCAGTAGTAAAAGCATTTGTGGACCAGAAGGAAAGTATGCGTAAAAAATTTGAAAAAGATAATTCCATAAAAGCACAGACGGAAACGGAGCTTTCAAAAAAAGGCGAAGATCTGGGTTATGATGATTGTAAAGTACAAAGAATTTATAGTGAATGGGTACATTCAAAATTTAACAGGCTGCTGGATGATGAGTATAAAAATTATTTGCACCTCTTGAACTTAAAGATCTCCGAAGAATTATATTGGAAGCAATTTATCCAGGATGAAGTGCAATTTGAAGCCACCCGACTTACTGCTGACAAGGAATGGCTGAATGCTTTATTCTCCTCCCGCTACCTTGCCTCTGCTGATGTTAATCCTGCTAATATCTGCCCTGGCAGTGCAGATAAGGGCAGTAGGCAAAAACTCGCTGACTTTGATGAAATGCATTGCAAATACAATTCAGTCATGGATTTTAAAGTATACCGGTTAGCATCTAATTGCGGGAAGCTCACTGTATCCTTTGACGCAGATGTTTTAAAAGGAAAATTTGAATTTAAAGCTAAGGGCCATGGGGTGGATGAATTTCAAAAATGCACCGTGGAAGCAAAGGCCAAAGTTGGCAAAAGCATTGAAAAAGGGCCGCTACAGGTTGGCGCTTCAGTGGGAGCGGGTATGGGTGTGGAGATAAGTCGCAACGGAATTGAAGATGTATACCTGACCGGGGAAGCAAGTATAAGCGCCGGTATCAATATTATAAAAACGATGGAAGATCACATAGCTGCCACCGATAAAATGATTGGAGCCGGTGAGAATAATCCTAACCTGGGTGATATCGGTATTAGTGATCAGTCTGTTGGAATAACAGCAGAAGGAAAAATTAGTCTTATTTCCGGCAACACCAGTGGCAGCATAAAAGGATTTTAAGGTTCAGGTGACTAAACAAACAATAGCTGAAAAATCATCTTTTTTAACGATAGCAGTATTTCAGTCCTCCCAATACATTTACAGGGAACTGCGATTAATTAAACCAGTTCATGTTATACCCGGATTTATGAAACAGATAATTCCCGCAGTCCTGTTATTTTTAACCAGTTCGGCGGAAGCTCAAAATAAAATTGTCCCTCAGCCTTGCCAGGATGATAATGATGCGGCCCACCAGCCTGCCATTTATTTTGATCATACCCGGCCAAAATATCCCTTCAATATTACGGAATACAACGCTACAGACAAGGCTGCCATTATGAAGCAACTGACAGCTATTGAAAAGCTGGAAGAAGGCAGTCGCGCCAATTTCAAAGCAACTGGTTGTGTGCTTCGCACGAGTTTCAGCGCAACCAGTAAGACTTCATTTGGCGGGTATACCCATGCCTCTTATGGCTATCAATTAGGTGCGTATCAATTGGTTTGTCATGTTACAGAGCATGTGGCAAATGAAGTAGGAGAATACCGCACGGTGTTCCGGGTTAACGTAAATCCTTCTTTGGATCAATGGCATGCATATGGAGAACACTATGATTTTTATTTGACCGATAGATCAGTCCGGTATGATGTGTCCATCCGGGGTATCACTAAAGCGGGCAATGTTGACAGAAATACGATTACCCGCATTTCGCAGGTTGTTTCCCAAAACCAGGTAACGAATGATCCAAAGGAATTTGATAAGATCAATAATGGGACTGGCTATCTGGAAAGCACTATGGGCGGTTCAAATCCGAAAGTATACCTGTGGCTGGACAGGAAATACTATATAACAAAGCAAGGCGTGCCGTTGCTGGCGCCCCTTACAAGAAAAGAATACCTGGAAGCCCTGCTGGAATATTACGAAATAGAAAAGAAGAATTTTCAAACAGAAATGGGCTATAAAATAAATGATGACTCCCGTAGCACCAGTCCTGAAGCAAAAAAGAGAATGACAATTTATGAAGCAGATAAGATAGCTTACCAGCAAATCTATGAGGGTAAAAAGGCAAAGGTTCAAAATATTCTTTCCACCCAAAAATCAGAATGGCTGCAAAAGCAGGCTGTTGTAGCTAATAGGCAACCAGGAGCAAATAATTACGCTGAACCTGCCAACGGCTTGTTTGAATTCAATCAATTTGCAAATACCGGGGAATTGCTGTACCAATTCAATCCTGCTTATTTCAAAGAAAATGTGGCTACTCCTGTAAAACCGGTATTCTTCCTGGTCCAGTTCCGTTATGAAATGGGCAGGTATTTTTCTGAAACGCTATTTAATAATTTTTTGAAGAACTATGACTTTAGCGCATTGTATAAAATGCTTCAATAGGTTTTTGTGAAAGGATAAGGCAATTCCTGTTGCTGAACTTCTAACGAGTGGGATAATTTATCAAAGAAACAAACT
>CAMLGP010000642.1 GCA_946479535.1 uncultured Bacteroidota bacterium | reverse complement strand
AAATATGCTGACAGGGTAGAGTGATGCCGATTATACAATAAAAAAAACCGTCTCGCTAAAAGGAGACGGCTTTTTTATTTTATCCGGATCAAATTATATTACTTATCCTTCTTCCCAAACAACTTATTAAAGAAACCTTTTTTCTTCTTTGGCTCATCTACCGGTGCTCCAATAGGTGTCCCGTTTGTTCTTCTATCCTGTAAACTATCATTCTTCTTAGGTTTGATATCATCTTCAATCACAGGCTGTGATTCTGGGCCGATATAATCATGGCTCATATAATCCTGTTCTGTACCTGCTCCAATATCTTCTCCCTGTCCTGCAGGCAATGACAAATCGATGCTTTCCAGAGGATCGGCGCTATTCTGCTGATTTTCCAGTTCTGCTGGAATTGCAAACCGGGCAGTTTTCTCAATTCCCAGTGTTTTATCGGCAAACACTTTCTGCAAAAATGCTTCTGCTATAGGCCTTGCAGCTGCACTACCAAAACCACCTGCGCCTTCATTGCGGATAAAGCGGTCATCACAGCCTACCCAGGTACCCACCAGTAATTGCGGAGTATAGCCCATAAACCAGGCATCAGAGTTATCATTGGTTGTACCTGTTTTACCACCCATTTCTGCCGCACCCAAACGGCCCATCATACCTGCAGCCGTACCTCTTGTAACTGTTCCTTCCATCATGCGGGACATATTATAGGCGGTCACTTCACTAATGGCTTCCTTCCGGTTGGCACTGTAATCAAACTGCTTTACTACATTGCCATTTCTGTCTTCAATGCGACTGATAAAATAGGGTTTGGTAGAAAAACCGCGGCCAGCAAATATGCTATAGCCCCACATCATTTCAAACAGTGAAAGCTCACAGGCTCCCAATGCAAGGGACGGAACAACATCCACTTTTGTGGGAATATTGAGTCTGGAAAGAAAATCGGCAAACTGTTTTGGCCCAACCTGCTTCATGATATAGGCGCTAGCACAGTTAAGCGAATGTGCAAGTGCCCCTGCCATCGTAACCTGGGCAGCTCCAATACATTTCCTGCCAGCAGGAACCCATCCATTTCCCTGGAAATATTGCGGCTCATTATCACAAACCGTTTCAGGTGTAAATCCGCGTTCTTCCATGGCCTGCGTATATAAAAGCGGTTTGATGGAAGAACCCACCTGCCTTTTGGTATTCAGATTGGCATGGTCAAATTTGTAAGTTTTGAAATTGATTCCACCAACCCATGCTTTTACTTCACCCGTCACAGGATCCATTGCCATGAACGCATTTTGGATCATCTGGCGGTGATATTTGATGGAATCCATCGGCGTCATAGTCGTATCTTTTTCGCGCTTTGCATTCCATGCAAAGATTTTCATGGGCACCTTTTTGGAGAATGTAGCTTTGATCTGCTTATCTGTTAATCCATCATCAGCAAGGTTTCTCCATCGTTCACTTTGCTTCATCTGTGCCTCCAGCACATTTTGATGATCTTTCCACACTGTTCCCTTTTTGATGTAGGACATATTGTTCAGATTCTTCTGGAGTACAGGTAACTGGTAAGCAACAGCTTCTTCAGCATACTCCTGCATTTTTGGGTTGATGGTAGTAAATATTTTCAGTCCATCTTCATATATATTATAGGATTCGCCATTAGGTTTCCTGGCATCTTTAAGAACAGCTTTTACTTCATCCTTCAATATTTCCCGGAAATAAGGAGCATAACCTGTATTCTCATCCATTTTTCTATAGTTCAATTTGATGGGTAATGCTTTTAAGCGGGCTGCTTCACCGGGAGATAATTTTCCAAATTCCTGCATTCTCGTAATTACAAGATTTCGCCTGTCCAGTGATTCTTTGGGATACCTGCGTGGATTAAAAATGCCGGGGCCATTGATCATTCCCACCAGAAGAGCAGCCTCTTCAACATTCAGCACATCAGGTTCTTTCTGAAAGAATGTACGCGATGCATTACGTATACCAAATACGTTATCGGAATAGGGTACAGCATTCAGGTATAGAGCCAGTATCTCCTCTTTGGTGAAGTTTCGTTCCAGTTTAATGGCAATGATCCATTCCTTTAGCTTTTGAATAACGCGGATCGCCTTATTGGAAGCACGCTGATTGAACAGCGCCAGGGCTAACTGTTGGGTAATGGTACTGCCTCCTCCCTTGCTACCCAGCAGGAGAACTGCACGGGAAGTACCTTTTATATCTATACCAGAATGGCTGTAAAACCGTTTGTCTTCTGTTGCAACCAATGCATTTATTACATTCTGGGATATATCCCTGTACTTGACTATGCTGCGATTGCCATTTTCATAATAATATTTTCCCATGAGGGTTCCATCTTCTGCATATACTTCAGAGGCCTGAAGTATGGAAGGATTTTGCAATTCTTCCATGGATGGCATTTTACCAAATACGCCGAAATTGGCCATCAGTATGATGGTAACAAATGCCAGTAAGCCAAACAGAAAAACACGCCAGAAGATTTTGACTGATCGTTTCATCAGATAATGAGTTTACGGTTTCCGGTTAAATATAAATAGATTGGTGAGAAGGTATTAGGGTTCAGGGTTCTACTATCAAAAATGTTACCGAAATTAAGAAAAACCCCGGCGGCCTCTAAATGTATCAGGATTGATTTTTTTCGAAACTGTTAAAACTTGCCTGGCAGGTGCTGATTGAGGAACTGGTTGTATTTTTCGATATCCCTGGTAGTTTTCAGCAGTTCCAGGTTCTTTTCTGTTATGATCGTGAAGGTATATTTGC